>NZ_WNXE01000049.1:0-19785 GCF_010993615.1 Arhodomonas sp. KWT
CGCGGACGTACGCACCTTCCTCGCCGGGGTCCGCGAGGCGGCGGACGGGGCTTGACCCTCACGCGCACGTGAGGCCTTACGGTGGTGCCTCCTTTCACACGGAGGCTGCCGTCATGACGTCACCGGTTAACGCCCCTGTTGCGGGTCAGGAGAGCCCGTCCGCCCGCCGGGTTGCCATCGCGCGGGCCGTCCACCAGCTCCTGGACGAGCCGCTGGTGCTTGAGGACCGGCTCGCCCTCCCGGTCCTCGGGGCGGAGACGGCGCAGACGGTCCGCGACGACCCGTTCCCCTTCAATGACCTGCCGGCGCGCACCATGCGCGCGGCGGTGGTGGCGCGGACCCGCCTGGCGGAGGACGCCCTGCACGACGCGGTGAACGAGGGGGTGCGGCAGTGCGTCGTCCTCGGTGCCGGGCTGGATACGCTCGCATGCCGCAACCCCTACGCGGATGCCGGCCTGCGCTGCTTCGAGGTGGACGTGCCCGGGGCCGCGGCCCTCAAGCGGGCACGGCTGGCCGGAGCGGGGGTGGCCGTGCCCGCATCGGCGGTGTTCGTCTCCGCGGACCTGTGCCGCGACGACCCCGTCGCCGCCTTGGCGGCGGACGGGTTCGATGCGGCGGCGCCCGCCTGTGTCGTCTGCATGGGCGTCACTCCGTACCTGCCCCGGCCGGCGGTGCTGGACCTGCTCGCCGCACTGGCGGCCTGCGCCCCGGGCAGCCGTATCGTGTTCGACCACCGCGTGGAGGCGGGGCTGCTGACGCCCATGGAGCGGCTGATGGCCGGCCACGCGGCGGAAAGCTTTGCCGCGATGGGTGAGCCGTGGCTCTCCGACTTCCAGCCCGCGGCGCTGGTGCGTTACCTCTCGGATCTCGGCTTCACCGACGTGGCTGAAGTGGATCCCGCGGCGCTGAACGCGCGCTACTTCCATCGCCGGCGGGACGGCCTGCAGACCGCCGGCGGCGGCTTCCGGATCCTGACCGCACGACGGTAGGGCGGCAAGGCACGCGGGGCGCAACCGTGCGCTCCGCGTGCGTCAGCGGGGGGCGGCGATCGCCACCCACCTGCTGCGCCGCGTCACATCCCGTCGTTGACATCCCTGTGCGGGTCCGATAGCAATAGAGGGTAAGCGCTTACCCTTGCACAACGACAAGCGCATTGAGAGAAGGGAGGAGAGGTGAGTATCGACCATCCGGCACCGGTCCGCGGACTGTCCCGCGCGGCCATCGATCAGCACGGCGCGAGCGCCGCCCCCGGCGGGGTGACGTCCGTGTGCGCTGTTGCCGGTGGTGCCGCCTCCCGTATCATTCACGCGGCCGTCGCGCCCGGCGCGCCGCGGATCCCCGGCCGGTCATGACAGGGAGAGCCAGGATGTCGCAGGAGCGCGAGACACGCCGCCGCAACAGTGCCCGCACCACCCCGACGCTGGGCGACGTCGCCGAGGCGGCGGGGGTGTCCACGGCCACGGTCTCGCGCATCCTCAACGGCGTGCCCAACAAGGCTTCCGAGGACACCCAGGCCCGGGTGCGCGAGGCGGTGGACCGGCTGGGCTACCGGCCGGTACAGGCCGGGCGTTCGCTCAGCACGATGCGCTCGGCGCTCATCGCGCTGCTCACCCCGGACAACCGCAACGCCTTCTACGCCGGCATCGCCGATGCGGTGCAGCGCGCGATCAGCGCCACCGGCAACGCCATGACCCTGTGCAACACCCGCGAGGACCCGGTCTCGCAGGACGCCTACATCGAGGAGATGCGCTCACACCTGGTCTCCGCCATCGTGCTGCTCGGCGCGGTGGATACCCCGGGGCTGCGCAAGCTCCTCGCCGACGGCCCGCCGGTGGTGTTCGTCAACCGGAAATGCCCGGTGGAGAGCCACTGGCCGTTCATCGGCATCGACAACTACGCCGCCGGCCGGGACGTCGCCCGCTACTTCGTCAGCCGCGAGTACGGCGACTGCGCCGCACTCCACGGCCCGATGCTGTCCTCCGCCAGCCGCGAGCGGCTGGAGGGCTTCATCGACGGCCTGCGCGAGAGCGGCGTGAGCCTGCCGGCGTCGGCGGTGATCGAGTGCGACCTCACCATGGAGTCCGGCTACCAGCGCTCGGCCGGCCTGTTCGCCGACGGCCGCCCGCCGCGCGCGATCTTCTGCGGCAACGACCCCATCGCCTACGGCGTATACCGGCGCTGCCGCGAGATGGGGCTGTCCGCGCCGGAGGACGTCGCGCTGTTCGGCTTCGACGACAACCCCCTCAACGAGTGGCTGGCCCCGTGGCTGTCCACCGTGCATGTCCCGCTTTCGGGTCTCGGCAGCCGGGTGGGCGAGATCGTCAGCGATCTGCTCGCCGGCCGCCAGGACGCCCCGGAAACCACCCTGCTTCCTTACGAGCTGACGATCCGCTCGTCGGCCTAGCGGCAGGACGGCTTTTGTGTGGAGGTGAAAACGCGAAGTTAAGCGCTTAACCCGAGACGATAACTGTGCCCCGCAGAGGGTGAAGGAGGAGAGATGACAAGCGGATACATCACGAGACTGCTGGCGGCGCCGCTCATCGCCGTCACAATGGCCGCGGGGGCGATCATCCCCGGTGTGGCCAGCGCGGCGGACGCGCCGTACAAGGTCTATCTGAGCATGAGCTACATCGGTAACGACTGGCAGACCGAGGCCAAGAACATGGTCACGGCCATGTCCAAGTACTACTCGGACAAGGTCGAGTTCCACGTCCAGGTCGCCGGCACCAACGCCCAGAAGCAGATCCAGCAGATCAACGGTATGGTGCAGGCCGGCGCGGACGCCATTGTCGTCTACCCGATCTCCCCCACCGCGCTCAACTCCGTGACCCGCAACGCCTGCAACCGCGGCGTGGTGGTCATGGCCTACGACTCGGTGATCACCGAGCCCTGCGCCCACAACGTCACCATCGACCAGCACCAGGCCGGCCGCGAGACCGCGGACTGGCTGGCGAAGGAGCTGGACGGCGAGGGCAACGTGGTGATGATCACCGGCGTGCCCGGCACGTCCGTCGACAAGGCCCGCACCGACGCGGCGATGAAGGTCTTCGACGGCGAGGCGGGCATCGACGTCATCGCCAAGAGCAACGGCATGTGGTCCCAGGCGGTGGCGCGCAAGGCGCTCTCGCAGATCGTGGCCACCCACGGCTGGGACAACATCGACGGCCTGTGGATGCAGGTGGGCTGCTATACCGCCACGTCGATGCAGCTCGAGGCCGGCATCCCCGAGGACGAGCTGCGGCCCTGCGCCGGCGAGTCCTCCAACGGCCACCGCATCCAGATGCTGGAGCCCGGCACCGTCGAGGGCGCGAGCGATACCTACCGCCCGGTGGGTCTGGCGAGCATCTCCTACGGCTCGCCGCCGTACTCCGGGGCGCTGGCGCTGAAGCTCGCGCTGGAGAAGCTCGCGGGCAAGCGTGACGAGCTGGCCCACGACATCGCGCTGCCGCTGCCGCTGGTGACCTCCTCGGAGGTGCAGCTCTGCGAGACCGGCTCCCACGAGGAGATGGCCGCCGGCTGCAACGTCTTCGATCCGGAGAAGGTGCCGCCGGGCTGGTTCGCCGACATCTACGGCCCGGACACGCCGGAGGTCGGCTTCGCCGCCGCGCTCAACGCCGAGCCGGAGCCGCGCGACTAGGCCCGAGGCCCGCGGGCGGGGGCCGTTGCGCCTCCGCCCGTGGTCGCCGCCCATTTCGACTCACGAGGTTCCCGCCCATGGCCACCCAGCTGGCAGTAGAAATCGACGGGGTGACGAAACGCTACGGGCCCACCGTCGCCCTGGACGAGGCCTCGCTCGCCGTCCGCCACGGGCATGTGCACGCCCTGCTCGGGGAGAACGGCGCCGGCAAGTCCACCACGGTGAAGGTGCTCAGCGGCCTGGTCACGCCGGACGCCGGCAGCGTGCGCGTCTTCGGCGAGCCGGTGACGCTGCGTTCGCCGCGCGAAGCCCACCGCAACGGTATCCAGACCGCGTTCCAGGAGCTGACCCTGGTACCCGATCTCACCGTCACCCAGAACCTGCACCTGCCCTACGCACCGGCGAACCGGCTCGGACTGCTGCGTTCGCGCCAGGCGCGCCGGCGTGTCGAGGGCGAGCTCGCCCGGCTCTCGCTGGACGACGTCGACCCCCGTGCCGAGGTGCGCGACCTAGACCTGCCCACGCGGCAGAAGCTCGAGATCGCCAAGGCCGTGCTCCGCGACCCGCGCATCCTGCTCCTCGACGAGCCCACCTCGGCGCTGACCGGCAGCAACGTCGAGTGGCTGGAGCGCATCGTGCGCATGCTCGCCGACGACGGCGTGACGATGATCTTCATCACCCACCGCATGCAGGAGGTCCGCAGCTTCTGCGAATCTCTGTCCGTGTTCCGCGACGGGCGCTGTGTCGGTGCCGGCGCGGTGGCGGACTACGACGACAACGCCATCGTCGAGCTCATGCTCGGCCGCTCCATGGAGCAGTCCTTCCCGCCGCGCAGCGAGCCGCCGGCACGCGGGGACGCACCGGCGCTGATCTCCGTGGACGGGCTGTCCGTGGACTCCCGCCTGAGCCGGGCCAGCGTGGACGTGCACGCCGGCGAGGTGGTCGGCGTCGCCGCGCTCCAGGGCATGGGCCAGGTGCCGCTCTACCGCGCGCTGTTCGGCATGGAGCACGTGGACGAGGGCGCGATCCGCATCGAGGGCCGTGAGGTGGAGCTCGCCTCGCCCCGGGACGCCATCCGCTCCCGTGTGGGTATCAGCTACCTGCCCGAGGACCGCAAGACCGAGGGCCTGCTGCTGCCGATGACGGGCACTGCCAATGTCTCGCTGCCGCTGCTGGAGCGTTTCGCGCGCTTCGGCTGGCTCGACAAGCGCACCGAGACGGCCGCCGTCCGGCGCGTGCTCGAGCGGGTCAACGTCGACCCGCGCGCGCTGCACACCCGCTGCAGCGCCTTCAGCGGCGGCAACCAGCAGAAGATCGTGCTGGCCAAATGGCTGCTCACCGACTCGCGGGTGATGCTCATGTTCGATCCCACCCGGGGCATCGACGTCGGCACCAAGCTCGAGATCTTCGAGCTCATGCACGAGTTCGCCGCCGCGGGCGGCGGGGTGCTTTTCCACTCCACCGACACCGCCGAGCTCGTCAATGTCGCCCACCGCGTGATCGTGCTCTACCGCGGTCGGGTGGTGCGCGAGCTCGTCGGCGAGGAGATCACCGAACAGGCACTGCTCGAGGCCGAGCTGGGGTACTTCAGCGAGGACGGGCAGAACACTTCCGGAGAGGACAATGGCTCACGCACACACGACGGCGCAGCATTCGCCTGAGCGGCCCGGCGCGGCGCTCCCACCGATCCGCTGGTCCCGCCACCGGGGCCTGCTGATCGCCCTCGGCGCCTTCGTCGCGATGGTTGCGCTGCTGCAGACCCTCGCCCAGGGCGGGCTGAGCTACTTCGATTTCAGCTTCCTGTCCGCGGGCGGCGCGCCGCTGGCGATCGCGGCCATCGGCGAGACCCTGGTCATCCTCTCCGGCGGGTTCGACCTGTCGGCGGCGGCCGTGGTCTCGCTGACCAACGTTTTCCTCGCCTCGTCGATGCCCGCCGACCCTGCCGGGGCGGCGCTGTTCGTCGTGCTCGCGCTGGGCATCGGCGGCGTCGTGGGGGCGGTCAACGGCTTCTTCGTGGGCTTCCTGCGGCTGCCGGCCATCGTGGTGACGCTGGCGACGATGTTCATCGTCCAGGGCGTCACCCTGCTGGTGATGAGCCAGCCGGGCGGCGCGGTGCCCAGCGGCTTCAGCATGCTGCTGAGCGGGGACGCGATCACCGGCGTGCTGCCCATGCCGGTGGTGATCATCGCCATCGCGGTAGCCGCCTGGGGGCTGCTCCGGCACTCCCGCCTGGGCATGGCGATCTATGCGGTGGGCAGCGACCCGGCCGCGGCCACGGCCACCGGCGTGGACCAGCGCTGGACGCGGTTCTGGACCTTCGTGTTCGCCGGCATGTTCTATGCCGCCGCGGGCGTGTTCATCACCGCGCAGACCGGCTCCGGCGACCCGCACATCGGCGATCCCATGCTGCTGCAGCTCTTCGCCGCGGTGGTGCTCGGCGGCACCGTCCTCGGCGGCGGCCGCGGTGGGGCGGTGGGCAGCGTACTCGGCGCCTACGTCATCCAGATGACCGCCAACGTGCTGCTGGTGCTCAACGTCTCGCCGTACTACACGACGGTGGCGGAGGCGGCGATCCTGCTGCTCGCGGTGCTGGCGACCACCATCTCCCGCGACTCGCTGGCGATGGAGAACCTCCGCTTCGCCGTCCAGCAGGTGCGCAGCCACCTGCGCGGCACGCGCCCGCCCCGGGGCGGCATGACCGCCTTCCAGGCGCCCGCGGGCGGCGGCGCGGCGGGGGGCGGTGCCTCCCTGGATCTCTCCCGGCTGTGGTCGCGCCACGGCGAGCAGATCCGTTTCGCGATCCCGGCGTACCTGCTGTTCGTGGTGGTGATGATCATCACCGGCGTGATGTTCCAGCAGGGCGGCGGGGTGTTCGGCTATGTCGACTCGCTGCTGGTGCTCACGGCGTTCCTGGCGTTCCTCGGGTTCGGCCAGGGCGTGGTCATCCTCACCGGCGGCCTGGACCTGTCGCTGCCGTGGAACATCGCCGCCAGCGGGATCCTGCTCACTCACCTGGTGCACGGCTCCGATCCCGCCGCCGTATGGGCGGTGCCGCTGGTGCTGGTGTTCGGCTGCGCCGCCGGGCTGCTCAACGGTCTGGGCGTGGCGGTGCTCGGCATCTCGCCCATCGTGGTGACGCTGGGCATGAACGGCATGCTCCAGGGCTTCGCGCTGGTGCTCACCGGCGGTGCGCCCCAGGGCTGGACCGCGCCGTCGCTGCAGTGGTTCATGACCGGCGAGTTCCTCGCCCTGACCCCGGTGGTGTGGTTCCTCATCGCCTTCGTGGTGGTGGCGACGCTGGTGCTCACCCGCACCACATTCGGCCGCCAGATCTACGCCGTCGGCAACAGCCAGGGCGTGGCCCGGCTGTCCGGGGTGTCGGTGGGGCGGACGCTGGTCAGCGCCTATGTCATCAGCGGCTTCTGCGCCGCACTCACCGGCATCCTGCTCACCGGCTTCAACGGTCAGGCGTTCAACGGCATGGGTGATCCGTACCTGCTCTCGTCCATCGCCGTGGTGGTGGTCGGCGGCACGCTCATCACCGGCGGGCGCGGGCACTACCCGGGCATTCTCGGCGGCGCGCTGGCGCTGACCGCGCTCAGCACCCTGCTCGCGGGCACCACGCTCTCGGATTCGGTGAAGAGCATCATCTACGGCCTCGTCGTGCTCGCCGCCATCGTCGCGCTGCGCGAGCGCAGCCAGTGACGGGCGGCGTGGGGCCGGTCAACGACATCTATCGAGGAGGAGAAGGAATGGAGGCATCCGCAGCATTCACCCCGCCGTCCGGCCTGCGCGTGCTGGTCACGGCGGGGGCCGCCGGGATCGGGCGGGTCGTCGCCGACGAGCTCATCGACCGGGGCGCCCGGGTGTGGGTCTGCGACGTCTCCGACGAGGCGCTCGCCGAGTTCACCGCCGCCCACCCCGAGGCCCGCGCCACCCGGGCGGACGTCGCCCGCGACGAGGACGTGCAGGCCCTGGTCGGTGCCGTGCGCGAGGCGTGGGGCGGCCTGGACGTGCTGGTGAACAACGCCGGCATTGCCGGCGATACCGGTGGTGTCGACGAGATCGACCCGGAGAGCTGGCGCCGGACCGTGGATATCAACCTCAACGGCCAGTTCTACTGCGCTCACCATGCCGCGCCGATGCTGCGCGAGTCCGGGGGGGTGCTGGTGAACATGGCCTCGGTGGCCGGACGGCTCGGCTATGCCTACCGCACGCCGTACTCGGCGACCAAGTGGGCCATCGTCGGCTTCACCCAGAGTCTGGCGAAGGAGCTCGGGCCGGACGGGGTGCGCGTCAACGCCATCCTCCCCGGCATCGTCCGCGGCCCGCGCATGGAGCGGGTGATTTCGGCACGGGCCGAGGCGGTGGGGGTGTCCTACGAGGAGATGGAGGCGGAGTACCTCGCCAGGATCTCCCTGCGCCGCATGGTCGAGCCGCAGGACGTCGCGCACATGGTCGTCTTCCTCTGCGCCCCGGCGGGCCGGAACATCTCCGGGCAGGCGCTGAGCGTCTGCGGCAACGTGGAAACCCTTTAGGAGGCCGCCGTGACACGATCCGTTGCCGTTATCGGGGCGGGGCTCATCGGCCGGGCGTGGGCGATCGTGTTCGCCCGCGCCGGGTTCGACGTCGCCCTGAACGATGTCTCCGCGGACGCGCTGGCCACGGCCCGCACCGCCATCGACGACGCCCTCGCGGACCTCGCGGACGCCGGACTGATCGTCGAGGACCCGGCGGCCGTTCTCGGGCGTATCCGCGGCGAGCCGGACCTGGCCGCCGCCGTGGCCGGTGCCGTCTACGTCCAGGAGTGCGGTCCGGAGCGGGAGGCGGACAAGCGCGCGCTGTTCGCCGAGCTCGACCGCCTCGCCGCGCCGGAGACCATCCTCGCGAGTTCCACGTCCGGGATCGTCGCCTCCCGGATCGTCGACGGCCTGTCCCGGCCGCAGCGTTGCCTGGTGGCGCATCCGGTCAACCCGCCGTACCTGATCCCGCTGGTGGAGCTGGCCCCGGGTCCCGAGACCGACCCCGCGGTGGTGGGGGCGGCCCGTGCGCTGCTCGACGAGGCGGGGCAGGTGCCGATCACCGTCCACGGCGAGGTCGAGGGCTTCATCCTCAACCGCCTCCAGGGCGCGGTGCTGAACGAGGCGCTGCGCCTGGTGCAGGCGGGACACGTGAGCATGGCGGACCTGGACCGGACCATGAAGCACGGTCTGGGCACGCGATGGTCGTTCATGGGGCCGTTCGAGACCATCGACCTCAACGCCCCCGGCGGAATCGCCGACTATGCCCGCCGCTACGGGCCGCTGTACCAGCGCATCGATGCCGATGCCGCAGAGCCGCCGGACTGGGGCGAGGCCGCGATCGCCCGGCTGGAACGCGAGCGCCGCGAGTCGCTGCCCGCGGACGCGCTCAACGCCCGCCAGCAGTGGCGGGACCGGCGGCTGATGGCGCTCACCGTCCATCAGCGCCGGATGCAGGAGACACAGGACAACGAGGAGAGAACGTAATGGCACAGTCGAGAAAAGTGATCATCACCTGTGCGGTGACCGGGGCGATCCACACGCCCTCCATGTCGCCGTACCTGCCGGTGACGCCGGAGGAGATCGCCGAGGCGGGGATCGCCGCGGCGGAGGCCGGGGCCACGGTGCTCCATCTCCATGCCCGGGACCCGGAGACCGGGCGGCCCACCCAGGACCCGGAGATGTTCGGGCGCTTTCTGCCCCGGATCAAGCGCTCCACCGACGCGGTGATCAACCTCACCACCGGCGGCAGCCCGCACATGACGGTGGAGGAGCGCCTGCGCCCGGCCGTGGAGCTCAAGCCCGAGGTGGCCTCGCTCAACATGGGCTCGATCAACTTCGGGCTCTTCCCGATGCTCGACCGGCACAGCGAGTTCCGCCACCAGTGGGAGCGCGAGCACCTGGAGAACAGCCGCGACCTGGTGTTCAAGAACACCTTCTCGGACATCGAGAAGACCCTCTCGAGCTGTCGGGCCAACCGCACGCGCTTCGAGTTCGAGTGCTACGACATCGGCCACCTCTACAACCTCAACCACTTCCGCCAGCGCGGCCTGGTGGAGTCGCCGATGTTCGTGCAGAGCGTCTTCGGGCTGCTGGGCGGCATCGGCGCCCACCCGGAGGACGTCAACCACATGCGCCGCACGGCCAACCGCCTGCTCGGCGAGGGCTACCAGTGGTCCGTGCTGGGGGCGGGGAGCAACCAGATGCGGGTGGCCTCCATGGCCCTGGCCATGGGCGGCAACGTCCGCGTGGGCCTGGAGGACTCCCTGTGGATCGGCCCCGGACGGCTCGCCGAGAGCAACGCCGCGCAGGTGCGCAAGGTCCGCGAGATCATCGAGGGCCTGTCGCTGGAGGTCGCCACGCCGGCCGAGGCGCGGGAGATGCTCCAGCTCAAGGGGCCCGACGCGGTGGGCTTCTAGGCCCGGTGGCGCGGCCCGGCCGCCGTCCGGGGCCCGGACGGCGGCGGTAACGACGGATTATCGAGGAGGAGAGACGGTATGCGTATCGATGTGGTGGTGGACGTGAAGACGACCCTGGGCGAAGGCCCGGTGTGGGACCCGGAGCAGGAGCGGCTGTACTGGGTCGACAGCATGGACGGGCGCGTGTTTCGCGCCACGGCGCAGGGCAGCGAGGTGCGCTGCTGGGATCTGCCCGACAAGATCGGCTCGATGGCGCTGCGCCGGGACGGCGAGGGCGCGGTCGTGGCCCTGGCCAGTGGCTTCCACACCCTGGACTTCGCCAGCGGCGAGGTCATCCCGTTCCACGACCCGGAGCCGGACCGCCCGGCCAACCGGCTGAATGACGGCAAGGTCGACCGGCACGGGCGCTTCCTGTGCGGCTCCATGGACACGATGGAGGAGGGGCCGAACGGCGCACTCTACCGGGTGGACCCGGACTTCAGCGTGCACACGCTGGAGAAGGACATCATCGTCTCCAACGGTCCGTGCTGGAGCCCGGACGGCGATACCTTCTATTTCGCCGACACCTGGACCGGCGAGATCTGGGCCTACGACTACGACCAGGCCACGGGGTCGATCTCCAACCGGCGGACCTTCTGCCGGCCCGACGGTTCCGGCGGCGGTGCCGCGGATGGCTCCACCGTGGACGCGGAGGGCTACCTGTGGAACGCGCTGGTCTACGACGGCAAGATCATCCGCTATACCCCGGACGGGGAGGTGGACCGGGTCATCGAGATGCCGGTGAAGAAGGTCACCAGCGTGATGTTCGGCGGCCCGAACCTGGACACGCTGTTCGCCACCTCCATGGCCAAGCCGCCGCTGCCGCGTTTCCCCGGCGACGGGGTGCGGCGCGGCAGCCTGTTCGCCATTACCGGCCTCGGTGTGCACGGGCTTCCGGAGCCGCGTTTCGGCGCCTGAGTCCGTTGACCGCCCGGGTCGCCCGCGGGCGGCCCGGGCCCACGGCACCGGAGCGCGGTGCCGGCCGGCTGACGGGGCTGTCAGACCCGGCTGACGATCAGTGCCGCATTTACCCCGCCGAAGCCGAAGCCGTTGCACAGCGCATGCTGCGTCGCCTGCGGCCGGGCGCTGTTGGCCACGAAGTCGAGGTCCGCCATGGACTCGTCCGCATTGTCCATGTTCAGCGTGGGCGGCAGCATCCCCTCGGTCACCGCCAGGGTGGAGAAGATGCCCTCCACGCCGCCGGCGGCGCCGAGCAGGTGGCCCGTGGCCGACTTGGTCGCGGACACGGGGATCGCCGGCAGGCGCTCGCCGAACACCCGTCTCAGCGTGGCGATCTCGGCCCGGTCGCCCACCGGCGTGGAGGTGGCGTGGGCGTTGATGTGGCCGATGTCGGCCGGCGTCAGGCCGGCGGTGCGCAGGGCGGCCTGCACGGCGGCCGCGGCGCCGGCGCCGTCGTCCGGGCCGGAGGTGATGTGGTGGGCGTCCGCGCTGGTGCCGTAGCCGCTGATTACGGCCAGCGGCGTGGCACCGCGGGCCTCGGCGTGCGCCAGCGTCTCGATCACCATCAGCCCGGCGCCCTCGCCCATGACGAAGCCGTCGCGGTCGCGGTCGAAGGGTCGGGACGCCTTCCCGGGGGCCTCATTGTTGGTGGACAGCGCCTTCAGGGCGTTGAAACCCGCCAGTGACAGGGGGTCCACGCAGGCCTCGGCACCGCCGACCAGGGCGACCTCTGCCTCGCCGCTGCGGATCAGGCGCATGCCGTCGCCGATCGCCTGAATGCCCGCCGCACAGGCGGTGACCGGGCAGCCGATGGGGCCCTTGAAGCCGTGCCGGATGGAGAGGTTCCCGGCGGCGAGGTTGGCCAGGAAGGCCGGCACGGTGAACGGCGAGATGCGCCGGTAACCCCGCGAGTCCAGCGTCTGCTGGGCCTGGGTGATGGTGCCGAAGCCGCCGATGCCGGTGGCGATCACGGTGGCGGTGGCCTGGCGGTCCGCCTCGCTCTGCGGGGACCACCCCGCCTGGGACAGTGCCTCGTCCGCCGCCGTGAGCGCATAGAGCGTGAACACGTCGAGCTTGCGGCGTTCCTTGCGGTCGGCGACGCGGTCGGGATCGAAGCCCGCCTCGGCGTCGTCGCCAGCGTCGGGCACCAGCCCGGCGATCCCCACCGGCAGGTCCCCGGGATCGAACCGGTCGATTGCCCCGATGCCCGAGCGGCCCGCCGTCAGGCGTGACCAGACCGGCTTGACGCCGCACCCGAGCGGACTGACGATGCCCATTCCGGTGATGACGATTGGCGAGTCCATGGTTTCTCCGCACTTCTGAGTGACGGGGGGAACGGTACCGCCGGTCAATATATGATCAAGATAATTTTTTGCGTCCGGGATGCCCGATGCCCTATTCACCCGAACATAAAGCGAAATCGAAGGACCGCATCCTGAACGCGGCCACGGAGCTGTTCTGCCGCTTCGGGTTCGAGAAGGTGTCGATCAGCCAGATCATGCAACGGGCGCGCATGACCCACGGCGCCTTCTACAACCACTTCGAGTCCAAGGAGGCGCTCTACCGGGCGACGTTCCTGGAGCCGCTGAAGGGCAGCCGTGCGGCGAGGCTGGTGAAGGGGCCGCTGTCGCTGAAGCACCTGACCGCGCTGGTGACCCACTACTGGAACCTCAGCGAGGTGGGTCGTAAAGAGCGGCCCGGCCACGAGATGATCCTGTTCAACGAGATCGGCAACGAGAACGCCGAGGTGAGGAAACTCTTCGAGCGCTCCTACAGCAACCTCAGGCGGATGCTCGAGGTCCGCATCACCGCCCTGAGCCGCCTGAACCGGCTGCCCTTCGAGCCGGACCGCGAGGTCATCGCCGAGAAGGCCCGGGCCATCCTCGCCTCGCTGGTGGGGGCGGTGGCAACCGCCAGGAGCCTGTCCGACGACGAAGAGCGCCACCGCATCCTGCAGGCGACCCAGAAGCAGATCCTGACCATGCTCGGGGTCGACGGCGAGGAGTTCGACACGCTGTTTGCGGGTGAGGTCGCCGCCCCCTGACCGGCCAGCGTCGACGCCGGATGTGTTGTCTGCCTCACCCTCTCCCCAACCCCTCTCCCGTGAAGGGAGAGGGGCCCGGAGCCGCCAGGGAAGGTCGGAGGCCTTCGAGCGACCGCTCCACGGCCGGTTTGGCGGCGCTGAGCCGCGGCGATTCCGGGTAGGCCGGCTGCTCGAAGGCAGCCGACAGCCCCGATCGTCTCGCCCGGCCTGCCGGTGCAGCGCTCGTGTGCCGGGTGCCTGCCGGCCGGGCGGGGGCGCACGCCGTCACGCCCGATCCATACGAATGGCCGATCCCATGAGGCCGGCGGCCCGCCCGCATGGGCCATTCCCTCCCCGGGGATTGTGGGTTGCCTTCGAGCGACCGCTCCATGGCCGATAGGTCGGGGATGTCGGCTGCCTTCGAGCAGCCGATCTACGGCGGGGGACCGCCGTGAACCCGGGTGGCGGAGCGCGTGCATGCACGGCGCGGACGGGGCAGACTGCACGGAGGCCCATTGCCGGGGACGGTGGTGCGGTGCGTGATCGCCCAAACCGCACGCCCGTTTCCGGCGACGGGGAGGAGCGGGGCGGCACCTGCCCGTTTTGACGGTGTCGTCCCGCGGGTTTTGCGGCGGTCCGGCTCGTATCCGTGCCGGCCGTGATTTCGCGTTTTCGACCACCAGGGAAGGGGTGAACATCATGTCCATACCGGGCGCTATCCTGCGTTTCCTTCTGATCTACGTCATGCTCCTGCTGGCTGCCGGAGCCGTGGTGGACTGGCTTGGGCTGGACGCCGGCAGCGGGGTCAATATCGGTATCCTGTGCGCGAGCGTGCTCTGGGTATGCGATGCGTTCGGCCGGCGCAACGGGCGGTATTTCTCGAACGGCGAGCGCAACGCCGTCTTCCTCGGGATGGTCATCGTCGATGTCGCGGTGCAGGGCGGGGTCACCGCTGCGGTGCTGGCCGCCGAGGAGGGCCCGGTCGACCGCGGCGCCGTGGCGCTCGGACTCCTGGTCGTGGGCCTGAGCCATATGGTGCTGATCGGGGTCGTCGTTGCCCTGAGCCGCCGGGGGCTGCGCCGGCGCGGTATCGTCACGGACTAGCAGCCCGCCCGACTTGGGCCGGGTTGGCTGCGAAAGCGGGGCGGTGGCAGCCCTGCGCGCCTATTCGTCACCTGCGCCCCGCCACGCCCCTCACGCCTTGCCGCCCCATGTCCTCGCTGGAATCCATCCAGCCCCGGCACACCGCCAGTGCCGTCGCCGCGCTGTCGCCACGGCGGCAGCGGCGTACCATGGGGTGAGGGTTCGGGCCCCGTCTGCCGGCGGCGGCCTTCATCCACCATATCCGGAAGGGCAGGGCGTGACGACGAATCGATCCCGTATCCCGTGGAGGGCCGGCGCATGAGGCCGGTGTGGCACCACCCGCGTACCGAGAGCCCGTCGGGGCGCACCGACGCCGGCAACCTGTGGCGCATGCTGGGGTACCTGCGGCCGTGGCGGGGCCGTGTGGCGCTGGCCCTGGCCGCGCTGATCGGCGCCAAGCTCGCGGTGGTGGGCGTGCCGCTGCTGCTCAAGCGCGTGGTGGATGCCCTCGACACCGGTGGTTCGGCGATGTTCGTCACCGCGCTGGGGCTGCTCGGCGCCTACGGGGCGCTGCGGCTTGCGAACTCCGGCTTCTCGGAGCTGCGCGACGCGCTATTCGCGCGGGTGCGCTACGCGGCCATGCACCGCCTCTCGACCACGGTGCTGCGCCACCTCCACGAGCTCTCGCTGGGCTACCACCTGGAGCGGCGGACCGGCGCCGTGTCCCGGGACCTCGCCCGTGGCACGCGCAGTGTGAGCAGCATCCTCAACTACCTGGTGCTCAATCTCGTGCCGACCCTGGCGGAGACGCTGCTGGTGGTGGGCATCCTGATCTGGCACTACAGCTGGACCTTCTCCGCCACCACGGCGGCGGCCATCGCGGTGTACATCGCCTTCACCCTGTCGGTGACCGAGTGGCGCATGTCCCACCGCCACCGCATGAACGCGCTGGAGTCCCGGGCCAACGACCGGGCCGTGGACAGCCTGCTCAACTACGAGACGGTCAAGTACTTCAACAACGAGCCCCACGAGCTGCGGGCCTACGACCGCACCCTGGACGAGTGGACGGACGCCGCAGTGCGCACCCAGGTCTCCATGGGCGTGCTGAATTTCGGCCAGGGCGCGATCATCGCCGTGGCGGTGACCGCGATCATGGTGCAGGCCGCGCTGGGCGTGTCGGCGGGCGCGATGTCGCTGGGCGACCTGGTGATGGTCAACGGGCTGCTGCTGCAGCTGTTCATGCCGCTGAACGTGCTCGGCAGCATCTACCGGGCGATGAAGTACGCGCTCGCGGACATGGACCTGGTCTTCCGGCTGCTCGACACCCCCGCCGGGGTTACCGACCGGCCGGACGCACAGCCGTTGATGGTGCGCGAGGGGTGTGTGCGTTTCGAGGGTGTGGCCTTCGGCTACCGGCCGGAGCGGCGGGTGGTGGAGGACATCGACTTCACTATCGGACCGGGCCGGAAGGTGGCGGTGGTCGGACCCTCCGGGGCCGGGAAGTCGACGCTGGCGCGGCTGCTGTTCCGCTTCTGGGACCCGGACGAGGGGCGGATCACCATCGATGGCCAGGACCTGCGCGAGTGCACCCAGGACAGCGTCCGCACGGCCATCGGCATCGTTCCCCAGGACACGGTGCTGTTCAACGACACCATCGCCTACAACATCGGCTACGGGGCGCCGGCGGCCGGCCGTGCGGAGATCGAACGGGCCGCCCGGCTGGCGGACATCCACGACTTCATCGTCACGCTCCCGGACGGCTACGACACCGTGGTGGGCGAGCGCGGGCTCAAGCTCTCCGGCGGCGAGAAGCAGCGGGTGGCCATCGCCCGGGTGATCCTCAAGCAGCCGCCGATCCTGGTCTTCGACGAGGCGACCTCGAGCCTGGATTCCCGCTCCGAGGGCGCCATCCTGGGGGCCCTCGACGAGGTCGCCCGCGGCGTCACCACCCTGGTGATCGCGCACCGCCTCTCCACCGTCGCGGATGCCGACGAGATCCTGGTGATGGAGCACGGCCGTATCCGCGAGCGTGGCAGCCATGCCGCGCTGCTTGCCCGCGACGGCCTCTATGCCCATCTCTGGCGGCTTCAGCAGGCGGAATCGGAGGCGGAGACCGGGGAGGCGACGGCCGCACGCTGAGTGCCGCTGTGAATCACGCTGGTGCATTCCCCGGCCGCGCGGGTGCGGCGTGGGCTGTCACGTCGGCGATGAGCAGCGGGTCGTGCATTCCCCGGCCGCGCGGGTGCGGCCGTGGTGCAGCACGGCCCCGGCCGGCTCGCGCAGACGCCGGTGCGGGCGGCAAATTTACGGCAGTGCAGCACGCGGAACGGTCCTTGCTACGTGCGGCTGGTCGGGGGCACGGTAAGAGCGACCGGGGCCGAGTCGTGACCGCGCCACGTCCACGCCGTCGCAGGGGTAGCCGAGATGAGCAGCGAACCCGACCTGAGTATCCGCCACGTCGAACCCTCCCTCTACAACGACGACCTGGCCCCGGTGCCGCGGGACAAGCGGAGCTGGGGCTGGTTCGAGATCTTCAACGTCTGGGCCAACGATATCCAGAGCCTGTTCGGCTACACCCTGGCGGCGTCGCTGTTCCTTTCCTACGGGTTGAACGGCTGGCTTGTCTTCGGCGCCATCGTGCTTGCAGGCGTCGTAGTGATGGTGCTGGTGAACCTCTCCGGCCAGCCCAGCGTGCGCTATGGCATTCCCTATCCCGTGTTCGCCCGGGCGAGCATGGGGGTGCGCGGGGCCAACCTGCCGGCGATGGTGCGCGGCATCGTCGCGATCTTCTGGTACGGCGTGCAGACCTACTTCGCCTCAACGGCGGTGGAGCTGCTGATCAGCGGGGTGACCGGCCTGGGGGGCGGACAGACCGTGCTGGGCATGACCGGGGTCGGGTGGCTGTCGTTCGCGCTGGTGTGGCTGTTCCAGCTCTACCTGTTCTGGAACGGTATCGAGTGGATCCGCCGCTTCCTCAACTGGGCCGGGCCGTTCGTGTACCTGGTGATGGTCGCGCTGATGCTGGTGATCGTCTGGCGTGCCGGTGGCGGGCTGTTCGCGGAGCTCGGAGAGATCTTCTCCGCCGGGGGCGAGCCCGCCGGCGGCACGCTCGGGGCGTTTCTCGCGGTGACCGGCACGATGATCGCCTATTTCGCCGCGGTGGTGATCAACTTCGGGGACTTCTCCCGGTTCGTGCGCAGCGAGCGCGAGATGAAGCTGGGCAACTTTCTGGGCCTGACGGTCAACCTGGTGTTCTTCTCGCTGATCGCGCTGGTGATCACGGCGGGTACCGTGGAGCTGTTCGGCGAGCAGCTCACCAACCCCACGGATATCGTCGAGCGTGTGGACAATGTCGTGCTGACGGTGGTGGCGGCGGTGGTTTTCTTTACCGCGACGGTGGGCATCAATCTGGTGGCCAACTTCATCCCGCCGGCCTTCGACCTCGCCAACCTCTGGCCGAGCCGGATCAGCTTCCGCATCGGCGGCGTGATTACCGCCGTGGCGGCGTTCTTCATTGGCGGCCTGTGGGTGTCGCTGATCAGCCAGCTCGGGATTACCGGCTTCGTGAACACCCTCGGGGCCGTGCTCGCGCCTGTCTACGGGATCATGGTGCTGGACTACTACCTCATCAAACGCGGGCGTTTCGACGTCCAGGATCTCTTCTCCGCCAGCGCGGACGGTGCCTACTGGTACGACAATGGCTGGAATGTCCGGGCGCTTGCCGCCTGGCTGCCCGCAGCGGCGTTCTCCGTCGCCTCCGTGTGGGTGCCGGCCCTGCAGGTGCTCGCCGGTTACAGCTGGGTCATCGGTGCGGTGCTCGGGGCCGCGCTCTACTTTGTCGCGATGTGCCGGCGGCGGGAGGCGCTGGCGACGGAACGGACCTGACGGCCATGAAAAGGTGTGAACGGCGCCGCTGAACGATTGACACACGGCTGGCGGACCCGATATACGCTGAGAAAATACTGGCCGGGCCGTGCAGCACGTGACGGGTCCGGCGGCGGGACACGCGTACACACGGGGTTGACGGGGCATGCGCACCGCGCGTGCCGTCCGCACGGCGGAAACAGCGGGGTCGCAGTTGGGGGAGACGGGGCAGCCCTTGGGGTGGAACGAGAGTCTGTGCATTCTCGAGGTCCTTCGCGACGACGGCTCGACCCGGCTGCTCCGTGTCGAGCCGGGGCAGGACGGGACGCGGCGCCGGCTCGTGAAGCTGCGCTCGGGGATGGGGTCATCGGCCAAAGCGGTCTGCCTGCACTCGGATCACGAGGTGGTGAGCCGTCACGATCTCGCCTGTGCGTTGACGCTGGAGCGTCTCGAGGGCAGCGGACAGGATGCCTGTCTGTTTTTCGACGACCCCGGGGGCGAGCTGCTGGACGACATCGCGCTGCCGGGGCTGCGGCAATGGCTGGTGATTGCCACCGCCGCGGCCGAGGCGCTGATCGAGGTGCATGCCGCCGGCCTCGTCCATCGTGACCTCCGTCCCGAGACCTTTATCTGGAACGGTGAGCGGATTTACATCACCGATTTCTCTCGGGCGGTGCGCATTCGCCGCGAGCACCGCGATCTGGATGTCCCGGACTCGAACACCCACCGCCTGCGCTATATGGCGCCGGAGCTCACCGGCCGGTTCAACCGGCCGGTGGACTACCGCGCGGATTACTACAGCCTGGGCGCGGTGCTCTACACGCTGCTCGTGGGTCAGCCGCCGTTCTCCGCCGATGACGCCCATGAGCTGATTTACCAGCACCTCGCGGTGGAGCCGGTCCCGCCGCGGGCACGGCGGGACGATGTCCCGGAGGTCGTCTCCCGGGTGGTGCTGCGCCTGATGGAAAAGGACCCTGACGGCCGCTACCAGCACGGTGAGAAACTGCTCGCAGACCTGCGCCTGGTGGCGGACGTGATCGATGGCCGGCGTGCGGACGATCACGGTCTGCTGAGCGGTCGCGAGGGCCAGCGGCCGCTGGACATCCCCCACCGTCTCTACGGCCGTGAGACCGAGCGCCGGCGCCTCATGGACAGCCTGGAGCGTGCCTTCGAGCACCGTCCCCAGCTCGTGCTCATCGCCGGTGCCTCGGGGATCGGCAAGACGACCCTCATCCGCGAGACCTATCTGCCGGTGACACGGCAGCGGGCGTTCTTCGTCTCCGGCAAGTTCGACCAGCTCAAGCGGGCCCGTCCCTATGGCGCCTGGCTGGACGCGCTGGAGGACCTCGTCGCCTTCATCATCGCCGAGCCGGCGGAGACACTGGAGTGGTGGCGTGGCCGTCTGTGCGAGGCGCTGGGCGCGCAGGCGGGTCTGCTCACGGCCCTGAGCCCGTCGATGCAGGCCCTGCTCGGCGAGCAGCCGCCGCCAGGGGACCTGCCGCCGGCGGAGGCCAAGGAGCGGTTCCGGGACACGGTGCTGCGTCTGTTCCGCGTGTTCAGCGAGGCGGACCGGCCGCTGGTGGTCTTCCTCGATGACCTGCAGTGGATCGACGATGCCTCCCTGGAGCTTCTGGAGACGCTGGTGCAGCGGCTCGAGCAGCTGCCGCTGCTGATCATCGCCGCCTATCGGGACGACGAGGTCCCCGCCACCCACCCACTGATGCTGGCCCGGCGCACGCT
>NZ_WNXE01000004.1:0-1726 GCF_010993615.1 Arhodomonas sp. KWT
CCGACCAGGCCCATGAGCTGCGACGTCGCCACGGGACCGGCGATCATCCCCGCACCGTGCACGAGAAGCAGGCCGGCGCTGGCACCGAGCATCCGGCTGGCGTCCATGAAATCGTTGGTCAGCGATACCGACAGCGGGTAGAGCGTGAATGCGAGCCCGCCCCACAGGACCGACAACCCGACGACGGCCCCGGTACTGTGCGCGGTCAGCGCCACCATGGCGCCGCTGACGATCGCGACCGCCGCGGCGACCGTGGCGATCACGTCACGGCGATTGTACAGGTCCGACAGCCTGCCTATGGGATACTGGAGCAGGAAACCGCCGACGATGGTCACGCCCATCAGGATCGCGATCATCGACTGGCTGAACCCGGCGCCCTTGGCATACACCGGCCCCATGCCCAGGAACGAGCCGTTGATCACCCCCGCCGCCGCGCACCCCACAACCCCCAACGGAGACGCCGCGTAGAGCTCGCGCAGCCGCACCGGCACCACCTCGCGCAGCTCCGGGGAGGAGGTGCGGGTGATCGTCACCGGCACCAGCGCAAGGCCGATCAGCGCGGCGGACAGGCTGAACAGCTCGAATCCGGCTGGATCGGAGAACACCAGCAGGAACTGGCCGCCCCCGAGCCCCACGTAGGTCACGACGCTGTAGACGCCGAAAACCTGGCCCCGGTACTCCGGCGGCGTGCGGTCGTTGAGCCAGCTCTCCACCACCATGTACAGGCCGGCGATGGCGAAACCGTAGACCAGCCGCATGCCGCCCCACACCACCGGCTCGATGAAGATGGGGTACGCCAGCGTGCTGGTCGCCGCGATCACCGCCAGCGCGGCAAACGTCCGGATGTGGCCGACACGCGCGATCACCCGGCCGCATATGCGAGTGGCGAGCACGAAGCCGACCGAGTAGCTCGCCGCCACCAGACCGATAACCTGGGTCGGGAACCACTCCATCGTCATCCGCACGCCCACCAGCGTGCCCAACAGGCCCCCGCCGACGAGCAGCAGCCCGAACGACAGGAACAGCGCGACGAAGGGGGATACGATTCGGGTCATACCGCCCCCTCCTTCCAGTAACGCGCCCGTCCTGCACCGCCGGCCGGGGTGCGCCTGCCGGCGGCCCCGCCGGGATCGCGGATGGGCACTGTCCGGACGGCCACGCGTCCAAGGCGGGCAACGCCATCCGGCGTCCACGGCCGGTGACGATAACAGTCCCGCCGTCCACGCCGCGGCCCGCACTGGCCGCCGGCAGGGCCGTGCGCTGATGATCCGGATAGTAACGTCTGACGCATGGATGCCCGTGATGCGACCGGCCCGGAAGACCGGCCGGTTGATTGTTGTTCGGCGGTGGTGAGCATAGCCGAGATGCGGCGGACCTGACCATTCCACGACCGGGGTGAGTGCCGGCACCACCGCGGCCGGCGGGCCGCGTCACGCTTGACACGGACTATCGTGTAGTGCATTAATGATAGGCCAATCTAAACGACGGAGAAGAAATCCGTTGATGATGGATTTCACCGCCTGCCGGATTATCCCCACGACCCCTGCATCCACCACCAGTCATGTCGCCGGGGCCTGAGAACACCCCATAACCGTGCCGCACACGACACCATGCCTAGACCGTCACGAACCCGGAACGGGTACGTGTAAGACATGTCGTGTCCGGCGGTCCGGAAGGCGTGAACGCCGCACAGCGACCGAATAACCCTGAGCGAGGAGTGCGCAAT
>NZ_WNXE01000004.1:1822-3177 GCF_010993615.1 Arhodomonas sp. KWT
GTAAGACATGTCGTGTCCGGCGGTCCGGAAGGCGTGAACGCCGCACAGCGACCGAATAACCCTGAGCGAGGAGTGCGCAATGGCCAGCAGACCCAGTGAGGACGGCATCATTCTGAGACAGCCGGCGATCGCCGATGGTGGCGGCATGTGGCGGGTTGTCCGTGACGCCGGGGTGCTCGACGAGAACTCCAGCTACCTGTACCTGCTCATGGCCCGCGACTTCTCGGAGACCTGCGTGGTCGCGGAGCGCGACGGCCGCACGATTGGCTTCGTCACCGGCTACCGCCGGCCACAGCGCCCGGACACCGCGTTCCTCTGGCAGGTGGGGCTGCTGCCCGAGGCCCAGGGCCTGGGTCTCGGCAAGCGCCTGGTCGCCGCCTTCCTGCGCGCCCCCGGGTGTCAGGGGGCAACCCGGCTGGAGACCACCATCACGCCGGATAACGCCGCATCGCGGGCGCTGTTCCGCGCCGTGGCCCGGGACCTGGGTGCCGAATGCGCCGTCAGCCCGTGCTTCACCGCCGCGGACTTCCCCGAGGCCGGGCATGATGACGAGGAACTCTTCTCTATCGGCCCGTTCACGGCGGACGCGCCGAACACACTCAACTACTAGATCCAGAGAGGGAATCAGCCATGGATTACATGGAGGCGATCAACCGGTACGAGTCCGAGGTGCGCAGCTACGTGCGCAGCTTCCCCACGGTCTTCGAGAAGGCGCGGGGCTCGTATCTCTACAACACCGAGGGGACCGCCTACCTGGACTTCTTCGCCGGGGCGAGCGTGATGAACTACGGTCACAATCACCCCGACATCAAGAAGGCCCTCACCGACTACATGGCGGATGACAACATCATCCACAGCCTGGACATGGCGAGCGTGGCGCGGGCGCAGTTCCTGCAGGCCTACCACGACATCATCCTCGCCCCGCGTGGCATGAACCACCGTATCCAGCTGCCCGGCCCGACCGGCACCAACGCGGTGGAGAGCGCCCTGAAGATCGCGCGCAAGGCCAAGGGCCGCGAGGGATTCGTGGCGTTCACCAACGCCTTCCACGGCATGACCCTCGGTGCACTGTCGGTCACGGGTAACCAGTTCAAGCGCGACGGCGCCGGGGTGCCGCTGCTCAACACCGCCTCGATGCCGTACGACAGCTACTTCGGCGACGAATTCGACACCATCGACTACTTCGAGAAGATGTTGGCCGACGGCGGCAGCGGTGTCGGCATCCCCGCCGGCGTGATCGTCGAGACGGTGCAGGCCGAGGGCGGCGTGCGCGTGGCGAGCGGCGAGTGGCTGCGCAAGCTGCAGGACCTGTGCCGCGAGCACGACATGCTGTTCATCATCGACGATATTCAGAC
>NZ_WNXE01000004.1:3277-4546 GCF_010993615.1 Arhodomonas sp. KWT
AACGGGCGCACCGGCAACTACTTCTCCTTCGAGGAGTTCGATCTCGATCCGGACGTCGTCACCGTCTCCAAGTCCCTGTCCGGTTTCGGCATGCCGCTGTCCATCGTACTGGTCAAACCGGAATTCGATATCTGGGAGCCCGGCGAGCACAACGGCACCTTCCGCGGCTTCAACCCCGCACTGGTCACCGCGCGCCGCACCCTGGAACTGTTCTGGCAGGACGACGCCTTCGCCGGCGAGGTCAAGCGCAAGGGCGAGAAGATCCGCGAGTGGCTGCAGGGCCTCGCCGCGCGCCACCCGCAGGCCAAGGGCGAGGTCCGCGGCCGCGGCATGATGCAGGCGGTGGAGTTCGAGAATCAGGAGCTCGCCGGCAAGGTCTCCGAGAAGGCCTTCGGCCACCGACTGATCATCGAGACCGCCGGTCCGAACGACGAGGTGCTCAAGCTCCTGCCGCCGCTGACCATCGAGGACGAGGTTCTCGACCAGGGCCTGGAGATCATCGAAAGGGCCCTCACCGAGGCCATGGCCGAACTCGGTATTGCGTGAGCCGTGTCGCGGCATGAATAATCGTTAGCGTCCCATCCGGTTCCGGATGGGCGCTGCGACCACGCCCGAGGGGCGGCCTCCCGCCCCTTTCGCTTTTCAAGGAGACCAGCGGATGAAGATCGTCAGGCTCGAAGAGATCATCGGGACCGACCGCGACGTGGAGGGTCCGGACTGGAAGAGCCGCCGCCTGCTGCTGAAGAAGGACGGCATGGGTTTTTCCTTCCACGAAACCATCATCCCGGCCGGGACCGAACACACGTTCTGGTACAAGAACCACCTCGAGGCGGTGTATTGCGTGGCCGGTAACGGCACCATCGAGGACCTGGCCACCGGTGAGGTTCACGAGATCCGGGACGGCACGCTCTACGCCCTGGACAAGCATGACCGGCACGTGCTGCGCGGCGGCACAGAAGACATGCGCCTGGTCTGTGCCTTCAACCCGCCGGTCACCGGCCGTGAGGTTCACGACGAGGACGGCTCGTACACCCTCGTCGAGGACTGACCCCGTCCCGGGCGCCCGGGTTGACGCCCGGGCGCCTGCATTCGTAACTTTCCCACCACAACACAGGGTCTCCCCGCTGCAGGGGACGCCGGTGTTTCCTTTGCACGTCCGACCTTCCGGTGCCACCAGCACCGGTGCCCCGCATGGACGTGCCGGATAGTACGCACGGCATGTGCCGGTGCCGGGGCTCCGCCCGGCCCCGCGCCACGAGCCCCGCCTGG
>NZ_WNXE01000004.1:4639-7066 GCF_010993615.1 Arhodomonas sp. KWT
AAACACTTCGTCTCCTGCGTGGGGGCCACACCGGAAGACAACTACAGGCGTTCGCTCAAGGTCCAGGAGTTCGGCGTGCCCGACGAGGACGCGATCCGCACCCTCGCGCGGGAACGCGGTATCGACGCAGCCACCGGCCCGGCGGGCTCGCTGTTGATCTTTGAGTGCAATACCCTGCACGCCTCCAACGCCAATATGTCGCCGGACCCGCGCAGCAACGTGTTCTTCGTCTACAACAGCGTGCGCAACCGCCCGCAGCAGCCCTACGGCGCCCCCGGGGTGCGGCCCGCGTTCCTCGGCGAACGCGAGGACTTCACACCGCTGGAACGATAACCCGGCGCGACCGCCCCGTCAGCCGCCGCCGCGCTTGAACGCCGCAAGTTCGCGGCGGTTGCGCCGGTCCGGGCGATGATCGGGCCGCGGCGTCGCCGCGGCCACCGCGCGCCGTTCCACGCGCACTGCCTCGCGCCGTTCGATGCTTTCCCCGGTTTCGGTGTAGAGGGTCTGCGCCTCGGTAGCCGGACCGCGTTTGTCCGAGAGATCGTCGACCGTGACCTCGAAGGTCACGGGCCCCTTGGTGATCGCGAGCCGCTGGCCGACGCGTACGTCGCGGGCGGGCTTCGCCCGCACCCCGTCCACCTCGACCTTGCCACCCTTGACCGCCTCTGCCGCGAGGCGCCGTGTCTTGAAAAATCGCGCCGCCCATAGCCACTTGTCCAGGCGCACGCCGTCCGCGTTGCGGGACCCATCGGTCATGCCGCGTCTCCCCGGCCGCCGTCCACGGCCGCCGCCGGGGCGGCGGCCGTGCGACCGGCCTCAGTAACTGCCTGCAATATATCCGGTAAGATGCTGAATTTCCGTGTCACGATCCGCCATGACCGCCGCTGTGAGGTCGCGTATGGAGATCATCCCGAGCAGCTGGCCACCCTCCATCACCGGCAAGTGCCGGCAGGCACGCTCGTTGACCATCGTCAGTGCCTCCTCGACGGAGGTGTCGGGCTCGATGTAGAAGACCTTGCGGGTCATCACCTGTTCGATAGGCGTACGGTCGTAGTCCAGGCGGCCGTCGATAACCCGGCGGAGGACGTCACGCTCGGTGAAAATACCGAGCAGCGCCTGCTCCGGGTCGACGACCAGTACCGCACCGATGTTGTGCCGGTTCATCATCTGCACGGCATCCGCCACCGAGGCGTCGGGACCGAGCACGTACATCTGAGAGCTCTTGCGATCGAGGATCCTGCGTACCGGTTGCCGCATGGCCGTTCCCTCCTCCAGGGCAGATCCGTTCCCTTCATTTCCGGTTTTATACCCGAAGAACCGCTTTGGGAAGGCACGCGAGGCGGCCGCGAAGTCCGTTAATCGAGGCGTTCGTCGGCCACCACGATGCCGTCCTCGTCCGCGTACAGCCAGTCCTCCGGACGGATGGTCACCCCCGCGAAACTCACGGGGATACCGCGCTCCCCTTCACCGCGTTTTTCACTGCGCCGCGGGTGAACGTTCAACGCCTTTACCCCGATATCCAGTCCGCCGATCTCGCCGGAATCGCGGATACAGCCGTAGACCACGATACCGCTCCAGCCGTTGTCCCGCGCCATCGCGGCGAGGTTGTCGCCAAGCAGCGCACAGCGCAGCGAGCCGCCGCCGTCGACCACCAGCACCCGCCCCTCCCCGGGCTCGGAGAGCGCATCCCGCACGAACGAGTTGTCCTCGAACACCTTGACCGTCAGGACCGGTCCGGAGAAACTCCGGCGACCGCCGTAGTCCGAGAAGATCGGCGTGAGGATGCGAAGACGTCCCTCGTGGGCATCGCACAGATCGGTGGTCGGCGTTGTCATTCCGTGTTCTCCGTGTGTGTCCGTCGGCGACGGCTGCCAAGTTAACCAGCCGCCAACGCGGAGACAAGAGAACCGGTCACGCGCCAGTACCCACGCGGTCGAAACCGGCAACAGAGGTCAAGCATGACGCGGCCACAGCACGACAGTCACGACGCGCCCATCCTGTTCATCTCCGATCTGCACCTGGATCCCGCACGGCCGGCAATCGTGCGCCTGTTCCTGGACTTCCTCGCGGGGGAGGCGCGCAACGCCGGGGCCCTCTACATCCTTGGCGACCTGTTCGAGGCCTGGATCGGGGATGACGCGGTCAGCGCCGACGAGCCGGTCATCGCGGCGATGCGCGCCCTGGTGGAACACCGCGTGCCAGTGCGGGTGATGCGCGGGAATCGTGACTTCCTCCTGGGCGAGACGTTCGCACGCATGACCGGTGCCGGAATGCTCGCAGACCCCTGCACGATCGAGATCGACGGCGAGCCGGTGCTCCTCGCCCATGGCGACGCCCTGTGCACGGATGACGCGGATTATCAGCGTTTCCGCGCCATGGTCCGCGACCCAGAGTGGCAACGGCAGTTCCTCGCCCGCTCCATCGATG
>NZ_WNXE01000004.1:7164-57035 GCF_010993615.1 Arhodomonas sp. KWT
GCGGCAGCAACGCAACGCGCGCCTGCGCCCGCTGCTCGCCGGCGAGGGCGTCGAGCGTCGCACAGGCCCGCTCGAAGCGGCGTCGCACACCGTGACCGCGACGGCTGTCCGGAAGACCGGCGGCCTCCAGCCGCGCGCGGGCATCCGCCACGGCGGCCGCGATTTCTCCGTCGGCGGGCCGCTCTCCCCCTTCGGACGGGATCAGTGCCTCCACCGCCTCGCAGACGCGCTCCCCCTGGGCAATCCGGTCGTCACCTTCCGCACGGCGCGTGCGGCGCGCGGCGTCCCGCCGCTCGAAGATCCGGTCACACGCGGCACGAAAGGCCCGCCAGAGCGCGCGCTCGTCCTTCGGCCGTGCCGATTCCGAGGCCTTCCACCGTTCCTGGAGGGCCTTGGCGTGCTCAGCGGCACGCTCGGGATCATCCGCCTCGGCCAAGGCTTCCGCCTCCGCGACGAGTGCCGTCTTCGCCTCGCGGGCCTGCTCGCGCCGCGCATCGATCCGCTCGGAGAGCGTGTTCATCAATCCCTCGAAACGGCGGGTCAGACCGCGGGTACCGCGGCGGTCCACGGGCGCGAAGCCCCGCCAGTCATCACGGGCCGTTCGGCGGATCCGTTCCAGCTCCGCGAGTGCCAGCGTGTCCGTGTCGGTCTCGTCGAGGAACCGTTCGAGCTGGCCGCACACCGTCTGCCGGCCTTCACGATTGGCCTCACGCCGTGCCGCTTCGGCCTCCTGCCATTCCCGGCAACTCTCCCGCGCCTGCTCCGCGGCGGTCTGAAAGCGCTGCCACAGCGCACGTGTGCCGGCGGAATCGGATCCCCCAGTGGCCTTCCATTCCTCGAACAGCTCGCCTATACGGGCCAGGCGCGCCTCCGGCTCCAGGCCGTCACCCTGACCGAGGGCTTCCATTGCCTCGCACAGGCCTTCCTGCTTGGGCGCGACCGCGAAGTGGCGCCAGTCGCGCAGCTCGGCCAGACGTGCCCGGACCCTTGCGACCCGGCGGTCGCGGCCGGGATCCAGCGACCCCGGAACGTCCTCGAGTGCGCGGCGGACCTGCCCCACCGCCCGGCGCGAACGACGCAGTTCACCGGCGGACAACGCCTCGTCGGCGGCGTCCAGCGCCGCGTCCAGGGCCTCCAGCGCGGCCGAGCGTTCGTTGTCCGCGCGCTCGTCCTTACGCGCCTCGTCCGCCGCCTGCCGGCGTTCCCGGATCGCCCCGTGCAGCGCCGTCACCTCCGGAGGTGACGGCAGCTCTTCCGGCCAATTCAGCCGCTCAGCCAGCTCGGTGAGCGAATGGAGGTCGCCGCCTGGATCGGAGAGCCGCTCGGCCAGCGTTACGTAACGCCGGCCGGCCTCGAGCCACAGGCGTGCCCGCCGGGCCTCGTCGCCGTCAGCGTATCGTCCTTCCCCGACCGCCCGTTCCAGGCGGTTGAGCCGTTCCATGGACGGCGCACCCGCGGCCTCCAGCTCCGCCATCACCTCGCCGGCACCCACCGCTGCCGGCGCGTTCGCCGCGGCCCCGGCAGGAGGCGCTTCCGCGTCGCCGGCGGCCGCCTCACGGCCCGCCCGCTCAAGCGCTTCGCCGATCGCCGCCCACGCCCGCTCAAAGCGCTCAATCAGATCGGGGACATCAAGCGGCGGCAGTGCGTCATAGCGGTTTCCGATACGCTCGCGCTCGGCGGCCGTTTCCCGTCCGGCCGGCACCTCGGCGAGCCCCTCCAGGCGCCGGCACAGGTCCTCCAGTACCGCGCGGGCATCCCGCTCGGCCTCCCGTGCCTCCATGATTGCGTCCAGGCGCTGACGCGCCAGGCGCACTATGCGGCGGTCCAGCGCCCGGCCACGGTCGGCGATCTCACGGAGCGTGGGCTCGTCGTCGATCCGCTCCAGCGCCAGTTGGCGCAGGCGAGCGACCGGATCGTGGAGTGCCGCCTCCGCCAGCACGCCGGGGTCCGTCGTCCTTTCCAGGGCAAGACGCCGAAGACCTTCTTCACGCGCCCCGCGCGCCACGTGAGCGACGATCTGGGGATCCGCGCAGGCCTGCAGCGCGGACTCCCGGTGCGCCATGGACAGGGTGTCGCCCCCGGTCAGCAGCTGACAGTAGCGTGCCCGGGCGCATTCCCGCACCGGCGCCTCCGGGTCGCCATCAAGGGCGCGCTCGAGCAGCGCCAGGTCATCCAGTCGTCGCACCGCCGCGGCACGGACGCCCGCATCCGGATCGTCCTCCGCCAGACGGGCAAGCGTTCCGCCCTGTTCCTCATCCGCGATATCGAGCGCGATTACCGCCGCGCGGCGCACCTCCGGATCCCGGTGCGCCCAGCGGGGCCGTCGAAAGCGTTCAAACAGCATGCCGTCTCCTGTATTGCTGCGTCACAGCGCCGCCCCGTCATCCCCCGGCAGCCGGTCCGCACTCACAGGCCGATGCTGAACATGCTCTCCAGGTCGTGACGGCTCTGGGCGCGGAAAGCGATCAGCGTCTCGGTCTCCTCGATGTCGGAGAGGGTCTGCATACGTTCGGTGACCAGTTCGGCAAGCGCCTCATTGCTGGGCACACGGATGATAACAACGAGATCGTAGCGGCCACCGACGGAGTACACCTCGGAGATGCCGTCGATATCGGCAAGGGTGCCGGCGACCTCGTTGACACGACCACGGGCGGCGTTGAGCAGGACGATTGCGGTTACCATTGCCAGGTTCTCCCTGTTGGCTGGGGCCCTCCGCCCCGGAAAGCCGCATTCTAATGCGCGCTGGCGGGCGCCGCCTACCGTCATGACGGCGCGGACCGTGGCCGCACACGAAAAAACCCCCGCCCGAAGGCGGGGGTTTACAGCGGGCCCCGTCGCGCGGAGCCCTGCGGACCGGGACGTACTTACTTGACGTCGCCGGTGACCCAGTAGTCGACCCGGGCCTTGTTGTTGTCGATGTACTTCTGCACCGCCTTCTCGTAGGAGGTCTGCTGCGCGTCGTACATCGCCGCCTCGAGCTCGTCCAGCGGGATCTGCATGCGCGAGAGGAACATCGCGACCTCGGGGTCACGCTGGTAGAAGCCCACGTTCGCGAACGCGTGGATCCGCTCGTAGCTGCCGAGCGTGCCCTTCGGGTCCTTCAGATAACGCATGTCGTAGGCGCCGAACAGCCAGTGCGGGCTCCAGGCGGTCACGACGATCCAGTTGTCACGCTTGACCGCGCGATCCAGGGCCGCGGTCATGCCGGCACCACTGGAGGTCTGCAGGTTGTAGTCATCGAGGCCGTAATCCTCGATCGTCTTCTTCGACAGGCGCGTCAGGCCGGCACCCGGGTCGATACCCGTGATGGTCCCGTCGAGCTTCTCGCGGACGCTGTCCTTCTTGAGATCCTCGATGGAGTTGAGCTCGCTCTTCGGGATGTAATTCGGCACCGCCCAGCCCAGACGCGCATAGCCGTACAGCAGACCCAGGTTGATCGCCTTGACGCCGTCGCTGTTGACCTTGTCCAGGTAGTCCGCGTGCGTGCCCGGCTGCCAGGACATGAGCATCACGTCGATATCGCCGTTAGCGACACCCTGGTACTGCGGGGCGATATCGGTCTGAACCAGCTCGACGTCGCGGTCGAGGCGATTCTCGATGAGGTTCGAGGCCAGCTTGGTCACGAACTCCGCGTCGGACCAGGCGGTCCAGCCGATGCGCACCGGCTCGTTGGACTGCGCCTGGGCGCCGGTAACCATGCCGAGTCCGAGGACTGCGGACAGTACGATTTTCGAGGTCTTTCCGAGCATGTTCTGCTCTCCTCTGTTGCTACATTAGTCGACGCCTATTCGTACGAGCGAACGGCGCCGATTGCCGACTGGCGGCGCCCGCTACTTGCGCGAGCGCTGCCCGAAACTCTGGGTGATACGGTCAAGCAGGATGGCGAGGATGACCACGCCGAGCCCGCCCTCGAAACCGAGCCCCACATTCAGGCGCTGTATACCGGTAAGCACCGTGTTGCCAAGGCCGCCGGCACCGATCATCGAGGCGATGACCACCATCGACAGCGCCAGCATGATGGTCTGGTTGATGCCCGCCATGATCGAGGGCATCGCCAGCGGCACCTGAACCTTGAACAGCAGCTGCCGGTCGGTACAGCCGAACGCGAGCCCCGCCTCGACCTTCTCCTTGCTCACCTGCCGGATACCGAGGTTGGTCAGACGCACCACCGGCGGCATCGCGAAGATCACCGTGGCGATGGTGCCCGGCACCTTCCCGAGGCCGAAGAAGATCGCCGCGGGGATGAGATACACGAATGCCGGCATCGTCTGCATGAAGTCCAGTATCGGGCGCACGATATGCTCGACGATCTCGTTGCGCGCCATCCAGATCCCCACAGGTATCCCGACGACCAGCGCCACGAAGCTCGAAGCGAGCACCAGCGCCAGCGTCTGCACGGTTTCGTCCCACAGGTTCATGCCCAGGATGACCAGCATCGCGAGCAGGGCGAACACCCCGAAACGCCAGCCCACGCGCCAGAAGGCGATGCCGACGATGATCAGCGCCAGCACCTCCGGCGGCAGGAAACTCAGGATCCCCTCGAGACCGTCCGCGACGAACCCGATCACCGCCGCGATGCCGTCCAGCATGCCGGTGAGGTTGTTCTGGACCCAGTCGACGCCGAGCTCGACGTACTCGCCGATCGGTAGCTGGTAGTTGTCTGGGAAGATACTCGCCATGTCTGATTACCCCGTCCGGTCCAGCGTCCGCAGAATGGAGGTCTTGGAGATGCTCCCAAGGTACTTGCCGTCAGCATCCACCACCGGCAGCGGCCAGCGGCTGCCCGCCACCTTGCCGACGACCTCCTGCATGGGCGTGTCGTCCGGTATGGGTTCGACCTCCTCGAGGAACGCGTCCGCGTACTCGGGCTCGCCACCCTTGTCGAGCAGGGCGTTCAGCGAGTCCATGCTCACCGTGCCCTGGTACTGGCGACCCCGGTCGATCACGACCGCGACGTCGCGGTCGTGCTGGCGCATGCGCTCCAGCGCCGCATTGACGCTCATCCCCGGGCGCTCGATGACCGTGACCTGCTTACGGTTGGCGATGTCGCCGGCGGTGTAGACCTGGCTGACGTCCACCCCATAGAAGAACGAGCGGACGTAGTCGTTTGCCGGGTTGCTCACGATCTCCTCGGGGGTGCCGACCTGCACCACGAAGCCGCCCTGCATGATGGCGATGCGATCACCGATGCGCATGGCCTCATCCAGGTCGTGGGAGATGAACACCACGGTGCGCTTGTGCTTCTGCTGCAGCGCCAGCAGCTCGTCCTGCATCTCCGTGCGGATCAGCGGGTCGAGTGCCGAGAACGCCTCGTCCATGAGCATGATCGACGGCCCCACGGCCAGCGCGCGGGCAAGGCCAACGCGCTGCTGCATGCCGCCGGAGAGCTCGTCCGGGTAGCTGTTGGCGTTGGCCTTCAGGCCCACCTGCTCGAGCGCCTCCAGCGCCTTGTTCTCGCGCTCGCCACGCTCGGTACCCGCAACCTCCAGGCCGAAGGCGGCGTTCTCGAGGACAGTCCGGTGCGGCATCAGCGCGAAAGACTGGAACACCATGCTCATGTCATGGCGGCGCAGGTTGATCAGCTCCGACTTGCTCATCGACGTCACGTCCTGGCCGTCTATGTAGACACTGCCCCGCGTGGGCTCGATGAGGCGGTTGAGCATGCGCACCATGGTCGACTTGCCCGAACCGGACAGCCCCATAATCACGAATATCTCACCTTCCTGGATAGAGAAGCTGGCCTGCTGGACGCCGACCGTGTTGCCGGTTTTTTCGAAGATCTCGTCCTTGTTGAGCCCCTGCTCCAGAAGGCGTAGCGCCTCATCCGGATCGGGGCCGAAGACCTTGTAGAGATCCTCGACGACTATCTTGTCAGTCATGCGGAGTGTAGCCCTTCGTCTGCTTTCAGTTCATCTTGATCGATCAGCACGCAAGCGCGTCCGGATAACCGCCGCAAAGCGACCGCGGCCGGGCCGGACGTGGGAAATCCCGTTAGTTTTCATCCTCCGCCTATCGTGATCTTGCCCCGTCCACGCAATAGGCGGCATCTATGAAAACTCAGGAAAACCTTAAGGCCCACTTATTTCAACCTACCATGCCATGCCGCGACTGGCTAGTCGGCGCCCGTTCCGGGCCACGCGACTGGTATAGTCACGCACCGGCCGATTCGCAACACGGGCGCGTCTCCAACCCGTCTTCACAGGGACAGAATGAGCGATACAGATCACGCTTTTTTCGCCGCCGTTCCCCGCAATCTCGAGGGCCTTCTCCGCGACGAGCTGACCGCGCTCGGTGTCGTCGGTGCCCGCGAGACCCGTGCCGGCGTGACCTGGCAGGGCGACGTCGCCACGGCGTTGCGGGCGTGTCTGTGGTCGCGTCTCGCCTCGCGGGTATTGCTGACTCTCGGCAGCGGCGACGCGGCGGACGAGCAGGCCCTGCTCGCGTGCGTGCGCGCCCTGCCCTGGGAAGCGCACCTCACGGCGGACACGCCTTTCGTGGTGGACTTCACCGGCCATAACGCCTCGCTGCGCGACAGCCGGCACAGCGCCCGCGTGACCAAGGATGGCATACGTGCGCGCTTTCACGACCTCGGCCTCGAGGCACCGACGGCGAACCCCGGCGGTGAAGCCCTGCGCTGCAACGTCCGCTTGTCCGGGTCCCACGCGAGCGTCTACATCGATATCGGCGGTGGCGCACTGCACCGCCGCGGATACCGTCGCGCCGCCCGCGAGGCGCCGCTCAAGGAGAACCTCGCCGCCGCGCTGCTCGTGCGCGCGGGCTGGCCTGCCGTCGCGGAGCGCGGCGGCGCCTTCGCCGACCCGTTCTGCGGGGCCGGCACACTGGTGGTCGAGGCGGCCATGATGGCCGCGGACATCGCCCCCGGGCTTCATCGCGAGCCCTCTGGCACCCGCTTCTGGCGGGGGTTCCCAGCGGACACCTGGCGGGCCCTGCTCGAGGAAGCGCGGGAGCGCGCCCGCGACGGCCTTCACCGTCTGCCGCCGCTTTTTGCCGGAGACATCGATCCGGAGGCGATCCGGGTCGCCCGCGAGAACGCCGTTCGTGCCGGCCTCGAGGGCCGCATCACGTTCCGCACCGGCGATGTGCAGGACTGGGCTGGCCCCGGCGACGTGACGGCCGGCCTGCTGATCACCAATCCGCCCTGGGGCCAGCGCCTGGAGACCAACCGGCCGGTGGAACGGCTGTACATGGCCCTGGGGGACTGGGCCCGCACCGCCGTTCCGGGATGGCGGATGGCGGTGTTCACCGGCCACTCCCAGCTGCTTGCCGCCCTGGGCCTGCGGGCGGACCGGGTCTATCGCTTTCACAACGCACGGCTGCCGGCGCGGCTCGGCCTCTATACCCTCGCGGCCGAGCCGGCCGCGCCACAACGGACGGCGACCGCGGACGCCCCCGCGGACCTCGTCAACCGGCTGCGCAAGAACCTCCGTCACCGCCGCCGCTGGGCGCGGCGCGAGGGCGTCGACGCGTTTCGCGTTTACGACGCCGACCTGCCCGAGTACGCCTTCGCAGTGGATGTCTACAACGGCGAGGAAGGCGTCTGCGCCCACGTCGCGGAATACGCGCCGCCGGAGAAGATCGCCCCGCGCAAGGCCGAGCGGCGGCGGCGTGCCGCAATCGCCGCTGTCGCCGAGGTGCTGGAACTCGCCCCGGAGGCGGTCGTACTCAAGATCCGGCGGCGCCGGCGCACGGGCAGTCAGTACGAGCGCCAGGGCGAGCACGCGCTGGAGCGTATCGTTCACGAAGGCGGTGCCCGGCTGCGGGTGAACCTGACAGAGCGCCTCGACACGGGGCTGTTCCTGGACTCCCGCGGGATCCGCCGCCGCCTCGCGGACGGCGCAGACGGCCTGCAGGTGCTGAACCTCTACTGCTATACGGGCAGCGCCACCGTGCAGGCCGCGATGGCCGGTGCTCACACCACCAGCGTGGACCTGTCACGCACGTACCTTGCCTGGCTACGCGGCAACATGGGTCTCAACGGTATCGATCCTGCCTCCCACCGGATCTTCCGGGCCGACTGCAGGGAATGGCTCACCGAGGCGGCCGAGCGCGGCGAGCGCTTCGACCGCGTCCTGCTGGATCCGCCGTCGGTCTCACGTTCACGCCACGGCGGCACGTCCCTCGACATCCAGCGGGACCACGTCGAGCTGATCGAGGCCGCGTCGGCGTTGCTCGCCCCCGCGGGAGTGCTGTACTTCGTCACCAACCGCGTCCGCTTCAGCCTGGACGGGCCACGGCTCGGGACGCTCGGCCTCGTGACCCGCGAGATCACCTCCGAGACCGTTCCGGCCGACTTCCCGCGCCGCCCGCCTCCCCACCGGAGCTGGCTGGTCAGCCGCGCCTGACCGCCTGTCCGGCGCGCCGGCATTGGGCTGCGGCGCGTCTGTCTGTAGACTCCGCGCGACGTACGGTGATGCCGCACGCGTGGCACTTCGCGCCACGCCAAGGTACCGTGACGAGAAAAAGAAGAGGCAGGCCCTCCAAAAAGCCGGGGGCCGACGGCCCTGCCGACTCCGAGCCGGGCCGGCTCCAGGCGCTTGCAATACAGTCGAAAGCAGCACTGGGAGACAGGCAGAATGTACTCGAAGATCATGGTGCCGGTGGACCTGGCACACCTGGAAGTCCTACAACCCGCACTCAAGACGGCCTCGGATCTGGCGCGTCACTATGGCGCCGAAGTCTGCTACGTGGGCGTGACTGCCACCACACCCGGCAGCGTGGCCCGCACGCCCGAGGAGTACCAGCAGAAGCTCGAGGCGTTCGCACGGGAACAGGCCGGTGATCACGGCCAGCGGGCGAGCGCACGCATGATCACCTCACCGGATCCGATCGCCGATCTCGACGACGTCCTTCTCCAGGCGATCGAGGACACCGGCGCGGACCTGGTGGTCATGGCCACTCACCTGCCGCGTCATCTCGACGCCGTCATGCCCTCCCACGGCGACAGGATCGCCGCGCACACGGAACAGTCGGTGTTCCTCGTACGCGTACACAACCGCGACGGATAACCGACGGCCCACACCCACTCCAATTTCTCCGAAAGGGGTCACTACCGTGGATAAGCAGTCAAACGACAACAACGCACAGGAGCCGGACAACGGCTCGGTCGGCGTGCCCGCACCGGAGGGGCCGGCCAATCTCATCGATACCGATTACGTCATCGGGCAGGACAACGTCGCCACCACCAAGTTCGGCCTGGAAATCGACCTGCACGGCAAGGTGTTCAGCATCTCCGCGCTGATCATCCTGTTCTTCGTAATCATCACGCTCGCGCTGCAGGACCAGGTCGGCCCGGCATTCACGGCGCTGCGGCCGTGGCTGACCAACAACATGGCGTGGTTCTTCCTGTTCTCCGCGAACATCTTCGTCCTACTCGCCGTAGTGCTGATATTCACGCCCCTCGGGCGGGTCCGACTGGGCGGCATGCACGCGAAGCCCGACTTCAGCTACATGGGCTGGTTCGCGATGCTCTTCGCCGCCGGCATGGGCATCGGCCTGATGTTCTACGGCGTGGCCGAGCCCATGACGCACTTCGGCACGTCGCTGAGCGGCAGTGACTGGGCCCCGCTGGGCGGTGCACCGGGCAACGAGCAGGCAGCTCTGAACCTCGGCATGGCGGCCACGATCTTCCATTGGGGCCTGCACCCCTGGGGTATCTACGCCATCGTCGCCCTCGCTCTGGCGTTGTTCTCGTTCAACAAGGGCCTGCCGCTGACGATGCGCTCCATCTTCTACCCGATCCTCGGCGAGCGGGTCTGGGGCTGGCCCGGGCACGTTATCGACATCGTCGCGGTGTTCGCCACTCTGTTCGGTCTCGCCACCTCCCTCGGTCTCGGCGCCAAACAGGCGGCCGCCGGCCTGGAGTACCTGTTCGGCATCCCGGGTGGCGAGGTGACGATGGTGCTGCTGATCACCGGCATCACCTGCGTCGCGCTGACCTCCGTGCTGCTCGGCGTGGACAAGGGCGTGCAGCGGCTCTCGCAGATCAACATGGTGCTTGCCGCCCTGCTGCTGCTGTTCATCATCATCGTCGGGCCGACCATGCTGATCCTTTCCGGGTTCTTCGAGAACCTGTGGAACTACGCCGCGGACCTGCCGGCACTGGCGAATCCGTTCGGCCGCCAGGATTCGAACTTCATGGAGGGCTGGACCTCCTTCTACTGGGCCTGGTGGATCTCCTGGTCGCCCTTCGTCGGCATGTTCATCGCGCGCGTAAGCCGCGGCCGCACCGTGCGCGAGTTCATCATCGCCGTCCTGCTCGTGCCGACCGTGATCTCGGTGCTGTGGATGACGGCCTTCGGTGGCGCGGCGATCGACCAGTTCGTCAGCAATGGCTTCCAGGGCGTGAAGGAGGCGGCTCTGGAGCTTAAGCTGTTCGCGATGCTGGGGCAGATGCCGCTGACCACCATCACCTCCTTCATCGGCATCGTCCTGGTGATCGTGTTCTTCGTGACGTCCTCGGACTCCGGCTCGCTCGTGATCGACTCCATCACCGCCGGTGGCAAGGTGGACGCGCCCAAGCCCCAGCGTGTGTTCTGGGCGGTCATCGAGGGCGCCATCGCCATCGCACTGCTCGTCGGTGGCGGGGCCGAGGCCCTGCAGGCCATGGTGATCTCCACCGGCCTGCCGTTCACACTGGTCCTGCTCGCGGCGTGCTACGCCATCATCGTAGGCCTCAAGGACGAGCCCAGGGGCTGACGCCCCGAACCGCAGGGGGCGCCGCCGGCGCCCCCTGCGCCCTCCCCACCGTTATCCCGTTCCCGGAAAACCATCGCTCCACCGGTGGTGACCGGAGTGGCCGTCCTGCCTAGCTCCAGAGTCGACCCACGGGCATGTCCCGCCGGAGGTGGGTGGCCACCTGCGCCTGGAACAACTCCGCGGTGGCGAGCGCGTCCACCAGAGCGTGGTGCCCCTGGTAAACCGGCAGGCCGTAACGCTGGCGACTGTCATTGAGGCGTATGGACACCGGCGGGTGGCCCAGCCACCGCCGGAAACGGGCCCACAGGGACAGCCGGTGGCGATGGGCCTCGATGGCCATCGTGTCGACCACGGGGAACAACAGGTGCTCGCCGACTCGGGCCTTCGCCGCAGCGTCCAGGAACGAGCGCTCGATGTTGCGGTAGTGCACGACCACCACGCGGCCGGCCATCGCCTCCAGCAGTGACGGGAGCACCTCCACGAAATCCGGCGCGTTCTCGATATCCGTGTGGGTAATGTGGTGGAAGGTAACGGAGAGGCTGCTCAACGCCCGGGGCGGATGCACCACCCAGTAGTGGCGGTCTGCCAGGCGGATGCGGTCGAGATCGAAAGGCACGACCCCGACGCTCACGATGGCGTGGCGGGCCTCGTCCAGGCCGGTGGTTTCGATATCCAGGGCCAGGAAGGACACCTCCCCGATCGGCGTGTCCGCCGACGGCAGGCCGGCGCCATAGTACCGCGCCAGGGCCGGGACCCGGGACCCGGCGGCGCGGGCGGCGATGTACGGCCCCCACTGGTTCGCCCCGGAGCGGCTATGTGACCGCCAGCGCCCGCGCACGGGTTAACGCCCCCGCGTCGGCGCCGGGTAGCGGAACTTCAGGAACTTCTGGGCATTGCTCAGGGCCTGGAAGGCCTCCTTGAGATTGTGGCGCTCGCTGTCCGGGACGTTTTCCGGCTCGATGTTGTTGTCCGGCTCGCGCTCCTGCTCGAGGTCGATCACCTGGTGGCGAATGCGCGACATCGTCAGGAACTCCAGCGCGTAACGCAGCCGGTCCGCCACGCCCGGACCCAGAAGCTGGGTACGCCCGATCTGATCCAGTCGGTCAAAGGAGTTCTGCGCGCGGGCGCCGCACGCGAGCGCGTGGACGCGGATGAGGTCCACCAGTGGCGCTGTTCCGCGGCGCTTGAGGTTGATGGAGTTGTTGTGGCGGCCGTCGTGTTCCATGACGAAGTTGCGGAAGAAACCGAGTGGCGGCGTGCGATTGAGCGCGTTTCGCGCCATCGCCGCGAGGAAGCGTTCGTTGCCCTTCGCGCCTTCCGCGACGAGGTCCTGTAGTGCCTCCACGAACCGGTTCTCACCGTACACCGCGTCCAGGTCGAAAAAGATGGAGCTGTGCAGCAGGCGCTCCGGCGTCGGCTCGTCGATCCAGTTCCGGAAGTACGCCTTCCACTGCGACAGGGGCTGGCGCCAGCGCGGGTTGGTCGCCATGATGTCGCCCTTGCAGTAGCTGTAGCCGCAGGCGGCCAGACCGTCGCTCACGTAGCGCGCCAACGCCTCGAAATAGGCGTCGTGACTGTCCGGATCGAAGTCGTCGCTCAGCACCAGGGCATTGTCCTGATCGCTGACGATGGTCTGCTCGTCACGGGCCATCGAGCCCATGACCATGAAGCAGTAAGGCACGGGCGGCGGCCCGAGCACCTGTTCTGCGAGCTCCAGCAGCCGCCGGGTGAAGCTGCGACCGATCGTCGACAGGGCGCTACCGATCATTCGCGAGTCCGCGCCATCGTTGACCATGCGTACCAGCGCCGCGCGCACGTCCGGCAACAGCCGCGCGAGTCCCACGGGCGTGGGCTGATTGAAGATGCTGTCGACCAGGTAGAGGCTGCTCTGGGTCTCGTAGCGGATGATGTCCGAGAGGTGAACAATGCCTACGGGACGCCGGCGGTGCACGACCGGCAGATGGTGGACGTTATTGCGGAGCATGCACAGCATCGCCTCGTAGACGGACTCGTCCGACTGGATCGCGATCAGCCGGTCGCCGACCACCTCGCCCACCGGGGTGTCCGGCGAGCGCCCCTCCGCCACCACCCGGGTACGGAAATCGCTGTCGGTGAGGATGCCGCGGACCTGCCACTGCTGGCCCTCACGGTCGGTGTAGGTATAGCGCGGGTCCGCGACGGCGGCGTCCACCACCAGCACCGCCGAGGCCTGGGAGGCGGTGATCCGCTGCGCCGCCTGCTGTACGGACACGGTCGACTCGACCATCTGCGGCGCCCGGGTCAGGAGCTTGCGGACCCGGGTGACCATCATCTCGTTGTTCTTGCGCTGCTCCTCCACCGCCGCCTCCAGACGGGGCCGGCCCAGCTCGACGAAGTCGGCGAACTGGTCGTCGGATTCGCACAGCCGCCAGAACGCTGTCTCGGGGATAAAGTAGATCAGGCTGTCTTCCAGGGCGGTCGCCGGGAAGCGCACGCGGTGATTGCGCAACAGGCTGAAGTGCCCGAAGACGTCGCCCTCGCCGAGGCGGTCGAACAGGGTCCCGCTGCGGCGGTAGACTTCCACCGCGCCGCTGCGCACGTAGCAGAGACGCTCGATCGGCTGATCGAGCTCCAGGATGGGCGTACCCGCCTTGTAGTAGGCGACCTCGACCTGCCCGGCCACTTCGTCCAGGAGGTCGTCGGAGATCCGGTCGAACGGGGGGAAACGCCCCATGTGCTGGCGGATCTCGAGGAGTTCAACGTCCATGGCTAGCGCTCCCGTGTCGCCTGCTCCCGCGCGGGCGCCGCCGGCCGATGACGGCGCCCGCCGACTGTAGCATCCCGCCGCACCCCCCTGGGCAGACGCCCCGCTATGCGCGGCCCCGCGCCGCGTCAGCATCGCGTTCCAGGGCCTCGATCTCCCGGTCGGAGAACCCCGCAGCCCGGCGTGCGTCGACATTGAACGGGCCGCGGAGAGCACCGCGCATGTAGGTGTCCAGCAGCTCGGGGAAAAGCGCCTCGGCATCGAGCCCGCGCCCCGCACAGGCCCAGGTGAACCAGCGGGACCCGATCGCCACATGGGCGACCTCCTCGTCCAGGATCGTCCGCAGAATGTCGGCCGAGACGGTATCGCCGGCCTGCTCCAGACGGTCGATCATGCCGGGCGTGACGTCCAGGCCGCGCGCCTCCAGCACCCGGGGCACCAGCGCCATGCGCACCATGACGTCGTGGGCGGTCTTCTCCGCCATCTCCCAGAGGCCGTTGTGTGCGGGGAAATCGCCGTAGCCGTAGCCCAGATCGCCGAGGCGGTTCGCGACCATCCGGAAGTGCCGTGCCTCATCCGCGGCGACACGCAGCCAGTCGCCGTAGTAATCCGCCGGCATGCCCCGGAAACGGTAGGCGGCATCCAGGGCCAGGTTGATGGCGTTGAATTCGATGTGTGCCACCGCATGAAGCAATGCCGCGCGGCCGGCGGCACTGCCCAGCCGCCGTCTCGGCACGTCGGCCGGCGAAACCAGCTGCGGGCGTGGCGGCCTTCCCGGCGCGGCGATGGGCCCCGGCGTGCTGTCATCCGGCGGCGCCAGCCGCCCACCTTCCCAGTCGGCGTGAAGCACCTTCGCCGCCTCGGCCTTCATTCCGGGATCAGACTCATCGAGGCACGCCCGCAGCCGGCGGGCCGTATCCGCAGACCGCGCCGTCATTCCGCCTCGCGCAACCCGATCACCAGGTCCATGACGTTCGTGCCCGTCGGCCCGGTCTCGATGAGATCACCGCTGCAGGAGAGAAAGCCGCCCGCGTCCGCCCGCCTCAGCGCCGTCTCGGCATCGGCCCCGTAAGCCGCACCCCGCCTGAGCGTGCCCCCGTCGACCAGGGCGCCGGCCGCCTCCGACGCGCCGTCCGCGCCGTCCGTGCCGCCGGCTAGCAGGCCTGTCCCGGCACTGCCGGCCAGCTCACAGGCCGCCGCTAGCGCGAGCGCCTGCATACGCCCGCCCCGGCCGGGATTCTCAGGCAATACCACGGTGGGCTCACCACCGCGCAGATGGACGCCGGGCGGCGCATCGCGCAGGCCCGCACCGATACGGTGACCGAGCGCGACCGCATCCCCTTCGAGGGGGTCGTCGGCATGATCGTGCACCGCGTAGCCGAGCCGGCGCGCCTCGGCGGCCGCCGCCTCCACCGCGTGGCGATTGGTCGCGACCAGATGGGTGTCGAGCCCGCCGAGTCCGGGGTCATCCGGCGTCGGCGACGGGTCAGCCACCGGCATGAGCTCGTCGTAGCCCTCGGGCAGCGCGCCGGCGTCGGACGCCGGCGCCGCGACGAAAGGACCGGAGCCGATCACCGCCGGGTCGTCCCCGGGGACATCGGAGATGATCAGCTGGCAGGCCGTTCGCCCGGCGAGTCGGACACCGAGCCGCCCCCCTTTTACCGTGGAGAAGCGCCGGCGGATCCGGTTCATGTCGCCGATGGCGAGCCCGCCCGCCAGCATGCGGCGGTTGAGGGCCGCAAGCTCCGCCTCGCCGGCGCCGCCGGGCAGGCGCTCCATCAGTGCCGAGGCACCGCCCGAGATCAGCACGAGGAAGCGGGCGTCCGCCGGCGCCTCCTCCAGCAGCGTCACCGCGGCGTCACCGGCGGCGAGGCTACGCGCATCCGGCACGGGATGGGCGGAACTGATCATGCGCAGCCCCGGCACACCGTCCAGCGCCGGATCTTCATAGCCTTCCCGGGTGATGACCAGCCCGCCGAGCAGGCGCTCACCGAGAACGTCCCTTGCACCCAGGGTCATGGCGGCGGCGGCCTTGCCGACCGCGATGAGGTGCCACTGGCCGGACAGCGGGTGGGCCCGCAGCCATTCGCGCACGGCGGGCCGGCCGGCGACGGCCCTGATACCGGCACGGTACATCGCCTCCAGGTCCCCGCATGCACTCATGTCCGCCCCCCGGCGGAGAGCCCGCGATCCAGGTCCGCCCTGATGTCGTCAACGTCCTCCAGGCCCACCGACATCCGCAGCAGGCCGTCGCCGATGCCCGCGACGTCCCGCTGGGCCTGGGTATTTCGGCCATGGGTGGTGGTCGCCGGGTGGGTGATGGTCGAGCGGGTATCGCCCAGGTTGGCGGTAATGGAAAGCAGCCGCGTGGCATCGACCACTCGCCACGCCGCCTCGCGTCCACCGACCACGTCGAACGAGACAATTCCGCCGAAACCCCGCTGTTGACGGGCGGCAAGCGCATGCTGGGAATGCCCGGGAAGCCCCGGATAGTACACGTGTGCCACCGCCGGGTGCGCGTCCAGCCACTCTGCAACCGCCTGGGCGGCCTCGCAGTGCGCGCGCATGCGGACCGCCAGTGTTTCCAGGCCCTTCAGGAAGACCCAGGCGTTGAACGGGCTCATCGACGGCCCGGCAGTGCGCAGGAACCCGTGCACCTTGCGGCCGACCCGTTCGGAATCGCCGACGACCGCGCCGCCCACACAGCGGCCCTGGCCATCGAGATACTTGGTCGCCGAGTGCACGACGATGTCCGCCCCCAGGTCGAGCGGTCGCTGGAGCGCCGGTGTACAGAAGCAGTTGTCCACCACCAGAACGGCGTGATTGGCGTGGGCGATCTCCGCCACGGCGGGGATGTCGGCAAGCTCCGTGAGCGGGTTGGAGGGCGTCTCCAGGAAGAACATCCGCGTGTTGGACTGGACCGCGGCGGCCCAGGCCTCAGTATCCGCGAGGGGGACGAAGGTGGTCTCGATGCCGAACCGCGCCAGGTGGTTGGTAAGCAGCGAGACGGTGGAGCCGAACAGGCTGTCCGAGGCGACGATGTGATCCCCGCTGTCCAGCAGCGACATGACCGTGGACAGGATGGCCGCCATGCCGGAGGCCGTGCCACGCGCGCACTCGCCGCCCTCCATCGCCGCGAGGCGGCGCTCGAAGGTTCGGACGGTGGGGTTGGTGAAGCGCGAATAGATATTGCCGGGCTCACGCTCGGCGAACTTCTCGGCGGCCTCCGCCGCGCTGGAGAACACGAAACTCGAGGTCGGGAAAATCGCCTCGGCGTGCTCCTGCTCGGGAGTCCGGTCGTGACCGGCGCGAACGCCCAGGGTGGCAAGCCCCCAGGCGTCGGTGTCGCTGTCGCTCATAGCGCCCTCTTCAACTGGATTTCGACGGGGCGGGCGGAGGGAGACGAGCGAACCAGGCCGCTGCTCCACGCTTTAGCCGTATTTGCTGACCGGTCTCCGAAGAAGGCCGGCACGCGGCGCCCGCAAGCTGGGGATCAAATCGGCGCCCCAATCCGCGGCCACAGTGGCGGCGGATTGACGTGACGTTATGTCCCGGCCCCGGGCATGTCAATCCGCGTTGCCGAGGACCCGGTCCAGGTTGGCGGCCGCGCCCTGGCCCTCGGTGGCCGCCTTGGCCTCGTCCGAGCGCGCGTTCTCGAGGTCCTGGAGATAGCCCTCGGTGACGTCACCCGTGACGTAGCGGCCGTCGAAGCAGGAGCAGTCGAAGCCCGTAAGCGCGGGATTGCCCTCGCGCACGGCGGTCGCGAGGTCTTCCAGATCCTGGTAGATCACCCCGTCCGCCCCGATCACCCGCGCGATCTCGTCCTCGTCGCGGTTATGGGCAAGGAGCTCGTGGGCGGCCGGCATATCGATGCCATAGACGTTCGGGTAGCGCACCGGCGGCGCCGCGGAGGCAAAATAGACCTTGTTCGCGCCGACCTCGCGGGTCATCTGGATGATCTGCTGGCTGGTCGTGCCGCGCACCACCGAGTCGTCCACGAGCAGGACGTTCTTGCCGTGAAACTCCAGTTCGATGGGGTTCAGCTTCTGGCGCACGGACTTCTGGCGCACCGCCTGGCCCGGCATGATGAACGTCCGGCCGATGTAACGGTTCTTGATGAAGCCCTCGCGGTAGGTCAGGCCGAGCTCATTGGCCATATCCAGCGCTGCCGTGCGGCTGGTGTCCGGCACCGGGATGACCACGTCGATGTCATGATCGGGCCACTCGCGCATGATCTTGTGGGCAAGCATCCGCCCCATGCGCAGACGCGACTTGTACACCGAGACGTCGTCGATGATCGAATCCGGGCGCGCCAGGTAGACGTACTCGAAGATGCACGGGTTGAGCTGCGGGTTCTCCGCGCACTGCCGACTGTGGAGCTGCCCTTCGAGGTCGATGAACACCGCCTCGCCGGGGGCGACGTCACGTACCCGCTCGAAGCCCAGCACGCTCAGGGCGACGCTCTCGGAGGCGATCATGTACTCCGTGCCCGCCTCCGTCTCCCGGCGACCGAAGCACAACGGCCGGATGCCGTAGGGATCGCGGAACCCGAGCACGCCGTAGCCATTGATCATCGCCACTGCGGCGAAGCCGCCGCGGCAACGGCGCTGGATGCCCGCGACGGCGTCGAAGATCTCGTCCGGCCCGATGCGCAGCTTGCGCATCTCGCCGAGCTCGTGGGCGAAGACGTTGAGCAGGATCTCCGAGTCGGAGTTGGTGTTGATGTGGCGCAGATCCTGGAGATAGAGATCGCGCTTGATCTCCTCGGCGTTGGTGAGGTTGCCGTTATGGGCAAGGCTGATCCCGTAGGGGGAATTCACGTAGAACGGCTGCGCCTCCGCCGAGCTCGAACACCCCGCGGTGGGATAGCGCACGTGCCCGATGCCCACGTTGCCCTGGAGCTGGAGCATGTGCCGGGTCCGGAAGACGTCGCGCACCAGGCCATTGCTCTTGCGCAGGAACAGACGTCCCTGGTCATAGGTCATGATGCCCGCGGCGTCCTGGCCCCGGTGCTGGAGCACGGTCAGGCCGTCGTAGAGCGCCTGGTTGACCGGGCCGCAGCCGACCATGCCGATCACACCGCACATTGTTTCCTACCTCCGATTACTCGATGACACCGCCGTCCGCACCGGCCGCCAGCCCCTCCGTGGAGCGGCGGACCAGCGTTGGACGCCGGCAGAACTCGTCCCAGTAGCGCGACAGCCGCTCGCCCCGCTCGCCGGCGCCGGTCCCGGGGACCCGCAGCCGGAAGTCCTCCAGCCAGCCCTCGACGCCGAGCGAACACACCCGCGGCGTCATCCAGGCCGCAATCACGGAGCGCTGCCACCAGCCCTCCCGTGGCAGTGTCGTCAGTCCGGCAGCGAGGATGAGCGCAGCGATGATCACCGCCCCGCGGGCGGCGCCGAAGACCGCCCCCAGGGTGCGGTCCGTGCCGCTCAGACCGGTGCGCCCGACAAGCTGGCGGGCAAGGTGGTTGAGGAGCCCGCCGGCGAGCAGGACCGCCACGAACAGCGCGCCGAAGGCCACGGCCATGCGCACCGTCGGCGAGGCGATCAGTCCATCCAGCCATACCGCCACCGGCGCGGTGAACCGCACCGCCGCCCAGATTGCCGCAATCCAGGTGACGATGGAGAGACACTCGCGCACGAACCCGCGCACGAGGCTGATGATCACCGATATGGCGATCACCGACAGGAAAACAATATCGAGCCAGCTCAAGTTGACGGCACCGGATCAGCGACGGTGAGTCGGGCGCGCACAGGCTAGCGGGAGACCACGAGCACGGGCAAACCCTCCTTCCCGGAGAGTTCCTTCGCGAGGCTGTCGGCACGTTCCCGGGACGCCACGGGGCCGACACGCACCCGGAATATCGCATTACCGTCGGCCTCCGCCTCGGCGACGTAGACATCGTAACCCTTACTGCGCAGGCGGTCGCGTACCGCGACCGCGTTGGCGCGCTCGCTGAACCCACCCACCTGCACGGCCCAGCCCCCCTCCTGCGGGGCCGCGGACTCGGCCGGGGCCCCGTCGGCGGCAGGCTCCGGGCTGGACGGAGTCTGATCCGCCGCCGTAGCGGACGCCGACGGCTGCGTCTCCGCGGAGCCGGTGGCACCGGTATCCGTCTCCCCGGCGCCGGCTCCGTCGTTCGCCGGCATCTCCGGCTCCGGCACGGCCTCCTGGTCCGCACCGGGATCCGGCGCGTCTGCGACGCCCTTGTCCGGCAAGCCCGCGTCCGGCGCTTCCTCGCCGGCCGGCGGCACGTCCATGGGCACGTCGATCCGCCGCTCCTTCACGGGCCCTTCCAGCAGCATGGGCAGGAAGATCACCACGAGGGCGACGATGATGGTGGCTCCGGCCAGACGGTGCTTGAGTCGCGTATCCACGCCATCCCCCAAGATCAAGATGCAGTCCCAGGCATCACCGCGGTGCGGGCCGGCACCGCTTGCTCCGCCCTATGGTAGCAGCCTCCGGTGCGCACGGAGCACGTCCTCCGCCACACGGAACGAGCCGAAGGCGATGACCCGGTCGCCGGGCCCCAGGCTGCCGTCGAGCTCCCGCATCAGCGTATCCACCGGCGCACAGCGTCCGACGCGGCCACCGGCCTCGCGGATCAGGGCGATGAGGTCCTCACTGCGCCGCGCCGACGGATCGTCCAGTGCGAGCACGTGCCAGACGTCGACCGCGTCGTGTAGCGCCGCGACGACACCCCCCGCATCCTTGCGGGACATGATCGCGAACACGGCATGGGTACGGCCCGGGCCGGCTCCCGCGCGCAACCGCTCGCCCAGAGCACGGGCGCCGTCGTGATTATGGGCAACATCCACGTACCACGGCACCGCCCGCTCCAGGCGCTGGAACCGGGCCGGCGCCGTGGCGGCGCCGAGCACGGCCGCCGCGGTGGCGGTATCCGGCAGCCAGCCGTCACCGAGCCGGCGCAGCGCAGCGACGGCCGCCGCCGGGTTCGCGAGCAGCGCCGCCGGCATGCAGTCCGGCCGCGGGATGGCGTCAAGCGCGCCGGAGGCGTCCTCGTAACGCCAGTGGTCGGCGCCCGGAGTGGCCGTCACGGCACGGAAGGTCTCTCCGATGCGCTCCACCGGGCAGTCCTGCGCCGCGGCGGCGGCCAGCACGCTCGTCGGCGGGTCCGGGTCGGCGAGCACGAGCGGCGTGCCCGGTCGGAGGATGCCCGCCTTCTCGGTGCCGATCGCCTCGCGGTCTTCGCCGAGCCACTCCGTGTGATCTAGGCCCACGCTGGTGATCACCGCTACCGTCGGGGCCAGGACGTTGGTCGCATCCAGGCGCCCGCCGAGGCCGACTTCGAGGACCCACAGGTCACAGCCCGCCTCGCGGAAGCACCATAGCGCCGCCAGGGTCGCGAACTCGAAGTAGCTCAGGGTGACCTCGCCGCGTGCGCGGTCTATCGCATCAAAGGCGGCCAGCAGGCGGTCATCCGATACCGGCTCGCCGTCGATGGCGATACGCTCGTTGAACGCCAGCAGGTGGGGCGAGGTATACGCCCCCGTGCTGTGCCCCGCCGCGCCGGCCAGCGCCGTGACGGCCGCCACGGTGCTGCCCTTGCCGTTGGTCCCGGCGACGGTGACCACGGGCACCGGCGGCCGGTTGAGGCCCATGCGTGCCGCCACCTCGCCGATACGCTCGAGTCCCGGATCGATCGCCCGGGGATGCAGTGTCTCCAGCCATGCAAGCCAGTCGTCGACCCGTTGGAAGCGCAACGTCAGCTCAGCCCTCGATCGCGGCCTGGGGCTGGACCGCCGGTGCCGCCCGTCCGTTGAGCATGGCGATGATACGGGCCAGGCGCTCGCGCATATCACGGCGGTCGATGATGGCATCCACCACGCCGTGCTCCAGCAGGAACTCGGAGCGCTGGAAGCCCTCCGGCAGGGTCTCACGCACCGTCTGCTCGATGACCCGCGGCCCCGCAAAGCCGATGAGGGCCTTGGGCTCGGCGACGTTGACGTCTCCCAGCATGGCAAAGCTCGCGGACACCCCACCGGTGGTCGGGTCGGTGAGCACGGAGATGAACGGCACCCCGGCCTCGCGCAGGCGCGCCAGCACGGCACTGGTCTTGGCCATCTGCATTAGCGAGAACAGCGCCTCCTGCATCCGCGCGCCGCCACTGGCGGTAAAGCACACCAGCGCACTGCGCGACTCGAGCGCAGCGTTGGCGGCGCGCACGAACCGCTCGCCCACCACGGAGCCCATGGAGCCGCCCATGAACGAGAACTCGAAGGCCGCGGCCACCACCGGCACCTCGTGAACGGTGCCGGACATGGCGATCAGCGCATCCTTCTCGCCGGTGTTCTTCTGTGCCTGGACCAGGCGGTCCTTGTACTTCTTGCTGTCGCGAAAACGCAGGATGTCCACCGGCGTCACGTCCGTGCCGATCTCGCTGCCGGAGTCCTCGTCGAGGAACCACTCCAGCCGCCGGCGGGCGCCGATGCGCATATGGTGGCCGCACTTCGGGCAGACCTCGAGGTGGCGCTCGAGCTCCGGGCGGTACAGCACCGCGGTACACTCCTCGCACTTCGTCCACAGCCCCTCGGGAATGCTGCGCGTGCGGCTCCCCCCCGCTTCGGTACGGATACGCGAAGGCATCAGTTTCTCGAACCAGCTCATCGAAATCTCCTCAAGCCGTCGCCTGGCTCCGGACGTCCATGGCCTCGCGCATGCCCCGCACGAGGTCTGCCACCGCCTTGCGACCGGCGGCCGGATCGTCGGCATGCTCGCCGACCAGGCGGACGATGGCACTGCCGACCACGACCGCATCCGAGACGGCAGCGACCCGCGCCGCGGTCGCGGCGTCGCGGATGCCGAAACCGACACCCACCGGCAGTGCGGTGAGGCCCCGGATCGTGTCCACGTGTTCGGCGACATCGTCCACGTCCAGGGTGTCGGCCCCGGTCACGCCCTTGAGCGAGACGTAGTAGACGTAGCCCCGCGCCACGTCGCAGATCGCGGTGATCCGCTCCCGGCGGGTAGTCGGCGCGATCAGCCAGATCGGGGCCAGGCCGGCCTTGCCGAGCACGTCAACGAGGTCGTGACTCTCCTCCGGCGGCAGGTCGACGCAGAGCACACCATCCACACCCGCGTCCCGCGCCTCCGCGGCAAAGGTCTCGTAACCGAGCTGCTCGATGGGATTGAGATACCCCATAAGCACCACCGGGGTGTGCGCGTCCCGTTCCCGGAACCGGCGCACGGCGGCCAGTACGTCGCGCACCGTCGTACCGTGTGCCAGCGCCCGCTCACAGGCAGCCTGGATCACGGGGCCATCCGCCATCGGGTCGGAGAACGGCATCCCAACCTCGATGAGATCCGCGCCGGCATCCACCAGCGTGTGCATCAGCGCAGCGGTCTCCGCCGGCGCCGGATCGCCGCCGGTGATGTAGGGAATCAGGAGCTTGCGCCCGGCCTCCCGCGCGCTCGTGAAACACTGCTCGATACGGCTCATAGCTCCATCCCCTGCAGCGCCGCCACGGTGTTGATGTCCTTGTCGCCGCGGCCGGAGAGGTTCACCACGATGTGCCGGTCGCGCTCCATGCCGGCGGCGAGCTCGCGGGCATACGCGAGTGCGTGGGCCGTCTCCAGCGCCGGCATGATGCCCTCGGTGCGGGTCACCTCGTGGAAGGCATCGATCGCCTGCCCGTCCGTGGCGGAGACGTACTCGGCGCGGCCGGTATCCCGCAGCCACGAATGCTCCGGCCCGACACCCGGGTAGTCCAGGCCGGCGGAGACGGAGTGAGTGCCGAGGATCTGGCCGTCCTCGGTCTCCATGAGATACGTGCGGTTGCCGTGGAGCACGCCCGGCCGGCCGGCCGACAGCGGCGCCGCATGGCGACCCGTGTCGACGCCCTCGCCGCCGGCCTCGACGCCGACGATGCGCACATCGGAATCGCCCAGGAACGGATGAAACAGCCCGATGGCGTTGGACCCACCGCCAACGCAGGCCACCAGTGCGTCCGGCAGCCGGCCCACACGCTCGAGCATCTGCTCCCGGGTCTCGCGCCCGATCACCGACTGGAAATCCCGCACCATGAGCGGATACGGATGCGGCCCGGCCACGGTGCCGATGATGTAGAACGTATCGTCGACGTTCGCGGCCCAGTCCCTGAACGCCTCGTTGAGCGCGTCCTTGAGCGTACGCGAACCGGATTCCACCGGTACCACGCGCGCGCCCAGCAAACGCATTCGGTAAACGTTCACGGACTGGCGGCGCACGTCCTCGGCCCCCATGTAGACGACGCACTCCAGCCCCAGGCGGGCGGCCACCGTCGCCGACGCAACGCCGTGCTGGCCCGCGCCCGTCTCCGCAACGATCCGGCGCTTGCCCATACGCGCGGCGAGCAGCGCCTGGCCCATGGTGTTGTTGATCTTGTGAGCACCCGTGTGATTGAGGTCCTCGCGCTTGAACCAGATCCGCGCGCCGCCGATCCGGTCACTCCACCGCTCGGCCAGGTACAGCGGCGACGGGCGCCCCACGTAGTCACGCAGGTCGCGGTGGAGCTCCTCCTGGAAGGAGGGGTCCTCGCGGTAACGCAGATAGGCCTCGGTGAGCTCCTCGAGCGGGGCCATGAGCAGTTCCGGCACGAAACGGCCGCCGAAACGGCCGAAGTGCCCGGTGCTGTCCGGGAATCCCGCGTAATCAGCGGCGCGCTCACCCGCCTTATTGGTATCGGACACGTTCAACCTCTCTGACGAATGCCTCGATGCGGGCGTGATCCTTGATGCCGGGCGCGCTCTCCACGCCGCTGCTGACGTCCACCGCCCACGGCTGCGTGCGCTCGATGGCCTCGGCGACATTACCGGGGTGCAGGCCACCGGCGAGCACCAGCGGCCTGCCGATGTCACCGGGATAAAGCCCCCAGTCGAACGCGGTACCGGTCCCGCCGGCACCGCCCAGGGCGTGACTGTCCAGGAGAAAGCCGCTGGCGGCGGGATGCCGCGCGGCCTGCGACACGGGATCGGGCTCGCCTTCGGCCATCGCCAGCGCCTTGATGTAGCGCCGCCCGTATCCCTCGCAGTCCACCGCCGGCTCCCGGCCGTGAAACTGGAGCATATCCACCGGCACCGTCTCCAGCACCCGCTCGATATCCGCCCTGGCTGCGTCCAGGAAGAGCGCGACGACGGTGACGAACGGCGGGAGCACCCGGCAGATCGCCGCAGCCGTCTCCGCGCCCACTGCACGCGGGCTGGGCGGATAGAACACCAGACCGATCGCGTCGGCGCCGCTCGCGGCGGCTGCCGCCGCGTCCTCCGCACGGGTGATGCCACAAACCTTGACGCGTGTACGCACTATCCGGCCGCCGTGACGGGACCCGCCCGACATCAGTATGGGAAAGCCTTGAATGTTAACCCGCGGCGAACGGATCACGCAAAAGCGGGCAGCACCCCCAGCGGTGGCAGCGCGTACACCTGCGGATAGCGGACCCCCACCAGGTAAAGCCCGCCCGCCGGCGCTGTCATACCCCCGCAGCGCCGGTCCCGCGCGGCCAGCACCTCCGCCGCCCAGTCTGGCGGACGATCGCCGCTGCCGACCGCCATGAGCACGCCGGCGATATTGCGGACCATGTGGTGAAGAAACGCATTCGCCTCGATGTCCACGTAGACGAAGCCATCCCCGCCGGAGACCGTCAGCTCATGGATCCGGCGCACCGGGTGCTTCGCCTGGCAGGCGACGGCACGAAACGAGGTGAAATCGTGCTCGCCCACCAGGTGCGCCGCGGCCAAGCGCATCGGTTCGATAGACAGCGCCCGCCAGGTCCAGGAGACACGATCGCGGAGCAGCACCGGGCGCAGCGGGTCCGTGCGAATGACGTAGCGGTAACGCCTGGCCCGCGCCGAGAAACGCGCGTGGAAATCCTGCGCGACCGGGCGCATCCAGCGCACCCCGATCGCGGCGGGCAGGTTGGACGTCACCCCGCGGACCCAGGCGCGTTCCGGGCGTGGCACCGGCGGGTCGAGGTGAACCACCTGGTGGGTGGCATGTACCCCGGCATCCGTCCGCCCGGCACAGGTCACGGTAACCGGCGCGTCCGCGACCCGCGCCAGCGCCGCCTCCAGATCCGCCTGAACCGAGGGTGCGTGGTCTTGCCGCTGCCAACCGCTGTACGCGCTACCGTCGTATTCGATCCCCAGTGCGATCCGCAATGCCATCCTCCGCCTGATTGCCGCCGCCATCGGGGTGCGCGACGCCACACCGCCCGCCGCCCCGGCTCACCCCAGCCACAGCGCCGCGGCGACCGCGCATGCTACCAGCCAGTCCCGTGCGGGTGGCGGTGACATCGACGGCAGCGTCAGCTCCGGCAGCGGCTCGTTCTCTGCGCGCTTCAGGGCGTAATCAAGCGGGCCGGCAACCGCCGCGGCAATACGCCGCCAGCGCGAGCCGCCGCCGCGGGGCGGGCGCCATGCGCCGAGCACGGCGAGACGGTCGAACACCAGGACCAGCCGCACGGCGAAGCGCTGCACGGGCAGCCCGATCCGTGCCAGTGGTGCCACGAGCCAGAGCAGGGCCGCCGCGGTCCGCTCGCGTGCGAGCCCGCCCAGGAGCCTGCGCGCCCCCAGCGCCATGACCAGAAGGATCGCCGCCCGCCGCGCCCCCTCCGAGAGGGCTGCCGCATCCGGCAGCCAGTGGAATGTCGCAGTCGAGAACCAGCCGTAGAAAACGGCAATGGAGAGGAGCAGCCAGCGCAATCGCCGCGCCGAATGAAGGACGCCGGCAAGCGGCCCGGCCGGATCCGAGCCGGCCATGAACACGACAACCAGGCCGACCACGACGGCCGCCCAGTCACCGGCCGTCATGCCCGCCGCCAGCGCGACGAGCACGACGATTCGTACCGACGGATGCAGGTTCAACCCGCGCCGTCAGCCACCGGAGGCGCGCAGGGAGCGGGCCTGCTCGCGCTGCGCGTCGTCGCCCTCCGCCATGACCTCATCGAGCAGGGCCTCCGCGCCTTCGGCGTCCCCCATCTCGATGTAGGCGCGGGCCAGGTCCAGTTTGGTCGCGACCTCGTCCTCCGGCTCCGCGTCCCAATCGTCGTTGTCGCCGAAATCGAATCCACCGCCGATATCGCCGTCATCCACGGACGCCGTATCGGCCCCGGTCGCGGGGGCGTCGTCACCGGCCTGATAACCTTCGTCGCCGCCGAAGTCGAGATCCCCGAGCTCCAGGTCCTCGGCCTCGAAACCGGGGGAGTCCGGCTCGCCCGGCCCCCGCTCTGCCGACGCCGCGGGCGTCCCTTCCTCCGCGGGTCCGTCCGGCGGTGTCGGGAGCTCGAACTCCAGGCCCGGGTCATCGTCAGATGGGGCGGGCACCTCGCTGTCCGACGCCTCGTCCCCGTTCCCGGACGGGGCCAACGAGCCGTCGAACTCCAGCGGTTCCAGGCTGTCCTCCACCGGATACTGACCTTCCCGGGTCGGGTCGGTGCTCGTGAAGGCGTCATCGCCGGCCTGAGTACCGCCCTCCCCCGGATCGAGATCGAATTCCAGCTCCGTACCACCCGCCGGCTCCGGTGCGGCCTGCCCGTCGTCGGCCACCGTCACGCCGGAATCCCCGCCCCCCGTCGAGGCTTCTTCCACACCAGCGGCGGTGCCCGCCGCGTGCGCATACGCCTGCCTCAACGCCTCGCTGGCGCTCTGCTCGCGATCACCGTTACCGGCCACCGGCCCGTCCTCAGCCGCCGACGTGGCCGGAGCCTGTGCCGCGGCCCCCTGCTCGCTTCCGGCAAACAGCGGATTGTCCGGCGCCACGTCCGCGGCCAGCGCGCAGACACGCCGCCATTCGGCGGAGTCCGTATCCTGTATCCGTGCCCGGAGCGCATGGGCCTCGGACTCGAAAGCGGGGCGGTCATCACGGCGCGCCAGCACCTCGAGCAGCTTGACGCGAAGCTGGGTGTTGTCCGGGTCGTCGTCCAGCGCCTTGTCCAGGACCTCCTGGGCGCTGTCGTAGCGGCCGTAGGCGATGAAGAAGTCGGCCTGCTCAGCCGGATCGCCCTCCTCCTCGATGATCTCCGGACCCTCGTTCCTGATGGTGGCGCGCTGGCTGCGGCGGCGCTCCGCCGCCGCCTGCGCCAGGCTGCGCTCGGTCTCGCCCTCGCTGCGGCGGCGACGCATTACCAGCAGCAGCAGCACGAGCAGGAGGACCAGTCCGCCCGCCCCCGCCAGCAGGAGACGGTTCGCAAGCAGCGTATCCAGCGTCCGCTCCACCAGCCCGGTGACACTCGCCGTCTGTGCCGGTACCTCGTTGCCGTCCTGCGCGCCGGCACCCTTGTCGTTGCCGGCCACGCCGCCCCCGGTGTCCGCCTTGTCCCCGGCGTTTCCAGTGTTTCCGGTGTCACCGCCGGCCGCCTCCCGGGCGGCGGAATCCGCCGCCGTCTCGACGGCCGCCTGCCCGGAGGCGTCCCCGTTACCGGCGGGCACGGCACCATCGGCCTCGACGTTGATCGCGCTCTCGAGCCGCGCAAGACGCTGATTCAGCGAATCCAGCTCCTCGGATAGATCCTCGTTCTCCGCGCGGAGGCTAGCCCGGCTTTCCCGGGCGGCCGCCAGCTCGTTCTGCAGGCGCCGGATGTTCTCGGGGCTTGCCGCGAGATCCGCGCTGGCGAGATCCGCCGTGGCCACGCCGGTACCCGTCGGGGCGACCACGCGGAGCTCGCCGCCGGCGCTACCCGGCGACGCCTTCCCGGACTGCCCCTCGGTGGCTGCCTTGTCCCCGGACTCCGGCGCCTTCCCGGACTGAGCGTCATCCTCGCCCGCAGAGGCGGCGGAATCCGGCGCGGATGCCGTCTCCCCGGACGTCGTCTTCGCCGCGTTGCCGTTCCGCCAGGCTGCCATCTGGCGATTGAACTCCCGGCGCGCCTCGGCACGCGAGAGCGCGGTGATGGCCCCCGTCTCCGGAACCTCGAGCACCGCACCGCGGCGCAGACTGTTGATGTTGCCGTTGACGAAGGCCTGCGGGTTCGCCTCGCGCAGAGCGATCATGGTCTGATAGACCCCCGCGCCCTCGGGACGCACGGACTGCGCGACGCTCCAGAGCGTATCGCCGGCACCGACCGGCCCATAGGAGCCCGGTGCCGTGCCGGATGCGGGCGCCACCGCTGAAGACGGTGCGGGCTCCGCCTCCGTTTCCGCCGCGCCGCCGGGCTGCGTCGTCGCCGGTTCGGCGCTCGTCCCCCCGGAGCTGGCGTAGACGGGCGGATCCAGCAACACGGTAAACTCGCGCACCAGACTGCCCCGCGGCCACTCGACGGTGACCACGAAATCGAGGAACGGCTCCTGGATCGGCCGCTGGCTGGTGACGGCGATATAAGGCTGACCGTCGTCGCCGTCGCGGACCTCGAAATTCAGACGGGTGAGATAGAAGGGCCTGGGGACCCCGGCACGTTCGAACTGCTTCTGGCTGGCGAGCCGGACCTCGACCTGATCCGCGTTCGCGGTATCCATGGAAAGCAGCGGAATCCGGGCATTGAATCGCTCGTTGAGGGCCGACCCCGCCTCGATGCGGCCCAGCCCGATCGCCGAGATATTCGCGGAGACCCCCGTCAGCGCAACGAACGTCGCGATCGCGATTCTACGTCGCATAATGTCCCTTGTTGTTGTCACAGCACCCCGGCTCTCCCGCCGGCCCCCGAACGCTGCCCGCTGACCCGGGCCCCCGTCGTGCGCGGCAGCCCCCTCGGTGGGCGCGCATCGGGTGATGCGAATGCACACGGACGTTGGTCCCGGTTTTATCGACTGACCGCGATGGCGTCAACCGCAGACGTCACATCACGAGCCCTCCGCACCGCAGCCTGCACGGCACGGAGGGGCCCGGCTAGCCTTCCAGCACGATACGGAGCATCCGCCGCAGCGGCTCCGCCGCGCCCCACAGGAGCTGGTCACCGACCGTGAACGCGGACAGGTACTCGCCGCCCATCGCGAGCTTGCGCAGCCGCCCGACCGGCGTGCGCAACGTCCCGGAGACCGCCGCCGGCGTCAGCCCGTGCTTGCTCGCCTCCGGCTCGTTGGGCACGACGCTGGCCCACTCGTTGTCCTCCGCGATCATGGACTCGATCTCGTCCAGCGGGGCGTCACGCGTGAGCTTCACCGTCAGTGCCTGGGCGTGGGAGCGCATCGCACCGATGCGCACGCAGATCCCGTCGATCGGAATGGGATTGTCGCTGCGACCGAGGATCTTGTTGGTCTCGACCTGCGCCTTCCACTCCTCCTTGCTCTGACCGGAGGGCATCGGCTTGTCGATCCAGGGGATCAGGCTGCCCGCCAGCGGCACGCCGAAGTGCTCCGCCGGGTAGCCGTCGCCGGCCAGCGCATCGTTGACGCGCCGGTCAATGTCCAGGATCGCGCTCGCGGGATCCGCCAGCGCCTCGCCGGCGGCGTCGCGGAGGTAACCCATCTGGGTGACCAGCTCGCGCATGTTCTGGGCACCGGCACCGGAGGCGGCCTGGTAGGTCATGGGGCTGATCCACTCCACCAGGCCGCTGCGGAACAGCCCGGCCATACCCATGAGCATGAGGCTGACCGTGCAGTTGCCGCCGACGAAGGTGCGTGTCCCCTCGTCCAGCCCCTTCCGGATGACGTCGAGGTTCACTGGGTCCAGGACGATGATGCTGTCGTCGGCCATGCGCAGTGTCGACGCCGCGTCGATCCAGTAGCCCTGCCAGCCGGCGTTACGGAGCTTCTCGTAGACCTCGCCGGTGTAGTCGCCGCCCTGGGTGGTCACGATGGCGTCCATCGCCTTCAGCGCGTCGATATCCCGCGCATCGCCCAGCGGCGCCGACCCCTTGCCTACGTCCGGGCCCGGCTGGCCCGCCTGGGAGGTGGAGAAGAACACCGGCTCTGGGATGTCGGCGAAGTCGCCCTCGGCGCGCATGCGCTCCATGAGTACGGAGCCGACCATGCCCCGCCAGCCGACGAAACCGATTCGTTTCATGTCTACCTCTTCTGAATGGCTTGTCACTGGGGCGGCGCGGGCCCGAAGGCGCGCCGCCGGACGCCCCCATGATACACGTCTGCCCCGGGGCGTCGCCGCCGGGCCGGCTCAGGCCCCGGCGCGCAGGGCCGCAACCACGGCATCGCCCATGGCGGCGGTGCCCACGGCCCGGCCGCCGTCGGTGTGGATGTCCGGGGTGCGCAGCCCCTGATCGAGCACCTGCCCGACCGCGGTCTCCACACGGGCCGCCAGCTCGCCCTCGCCGAGGCTGTAGCGCAGCAGCATCGCCAGCGAGAGGATCGTCGCCAGCGGGTTGGCACGGTCCTGGCCGGCGATGTCCGGCGCGGAGCCGTGTACCGGCTCATAAAGCCCCCGGGAATGCTCGTCCAGCGAGGCGGACGGCAGCATGCCGATGGAGCCGGTGAGCATCGCCGCACAGTCGGAGAGGATGTCGCCGAACATGTTGCCGGTGACCACCACGTCGAACTGCTTGGGGGCGCGCACGAGCTGCATGGCGGCGTTGTCCACGTACATGTGGTCCAGGGCCACGCCGGGATAGTCCGTGGCCACGCCGTTGACCACCTCGCGCCAGAGCTCGCTGACCTCGAGCACGTTCGCCTTGTCCACCGAGGTGAGCCGGCCCTGGCGCTTGGCGGCGATGTCGAATGCGACCCGCGCGATGCGCCCGATCTCGTCCTCGCCGTATACCAGGGTGTTGTAGCCCCGGCGCTGCCCGGGCTCGCCCTCGATGCCCCGGGGCTCGCCGAAGTAGATGCCTCCGGTGAGCTCGCGCACGATCATGATGTCGAGCCCGGAGACCACCTCCGGACGGAGCGCGGAGGCACCGGCGAGCTGCGGGTAGAGGATCGCCGGGCGCAGGTTCGCGAACAGCCCCAGCTCCGAGCGGATGGCGAGCAGGCCGCGCTCCGGGCGCAGGGCACGCTCGATGCCGTCCCACCGGGGGCCACCCACCGCGCCGAGGAGCACGGCATCCGCCGAGCGCGCGAGCGAGAGCGTCTCCGCCGGCAGCGGGCTGCCGCTGGCGTCGGTGGCGGCACCGCCGATGAGCCCGCGTTCCAGCTCAACCGCCAGGCCGAAGTCGTCGCGGAGCACCGCGAGCACCTTCTCCGCTTCAGCCACAATCTCGGGGCCGATACCGTCGCCGGGGAGTACGAGGATCCTGCTGGTCATGGTCGCTCCTGTCGTCGGGTTGGCCGGCGGCTCACGCGCCGGACCGGGTGAACAGCCACGGCGCCTCCCTGGCGCGCCGGGCCTCGTAGGCCCGGATCTCGTCGGCGTGCTCCAGGGTAAGGCCGATCTCGTCGAGGCCGTTGAGCAGCGCGTGCCGCCGGAAGGCATCGATATCGAAGCCGAACCCCTCGCCGGACGGCGTGGTCACCGTCTGCGACGGCAGGTCGACCGTGAGCCGGTAGCCCGGCTCCGCCGCCGTCTCCTCGAACAGCTTCTGCACCGTTTCCTCAGGGAGAACAACCGGGAGGATGCCATTCTTCGTGCAGTTATTGAAGAAGATGTCCGCGAAGCTCGGCGCGATGACCACCCGGAAGCCGTAGTCGAACAGCGCCCAGGGGGCGTGCTCCCGGGAACTGCCGCAGCCGAAATTGCGCCGCGCCAGCAGGATGCTCGCGCCCTCGTAGCGCGGCTGGTTGAGCACGAAGTCCGGATTCAGCGGGCGCTGGCTGTGGTCCTGACCCGGCTCGCCGTGGTCGAGATAGCGCCATTCGTCGAACAGGTTCGGTCCGAAGCCCGTGCGCTTGATGGACTTCAGGAACTGCTTCGGGATGATGGCGTCGGTGTCCACGTTCGCGCGGTCCAGGGGCGCGACGATCCCGTCGATCTGCTTGAGCGGCTCCATGATCAGAGGCTCCTCACGTCGGTGAATCGGCCGGCAATGGCGGCGGCGGCGGCCATGGCGGGGCTGACCAGGTGCGTACGTCCGCCCTGCCCCTGACGGCCCTCGAAGTTTCGATTGGAGGTGGCGGCGCAGCGCTCACCGGGCTCGAGGCGGTCGGCGTTCATGGCCAGGCACATGGAGCAGCCCGGCTCACGCCACTCGAAGCCGGCCTCCACGAACACCCGGTCGAGGCCCTCGGCCTCGGCCTGCTGCTTCACCAACCCGGAGCCCGGCACTACCATCGCCAGGGTGATGCCGTCGGCGACCCGGTGCCCGCGCACCACGTCCGCGGCGGCGCGCAGGTCCTCGATGCGGGAGTTCGTGCACGAGCCGATAAAGATCTTGTCCGGGCGGATGTCGCCGATCGGCATGCCCGCCTCCAGTCCCATGTATGCCAGCGCCCGCGCGATACCCTCACGGCGGGTCTCGTCCGCCTCCTCCGCCGGGTCCGGCACACGGCCGTCCACCGGTGCGACCATCTCCGGCGAGGTGCCCCAGCTGACCTGCGGGCGGATGTCCGCCGCATCGATGGTGACAACACGGTCGAACTCCGCGTCCGGGTCCGTGTGCAGGGTCCGCCAGTAGGCAACCGCCTGATCCCAGAGATCCCCCTGGGGCGCGAACGGCCGGCCGCGCATGTATTCGATGGTGGCGTCGTCCACCGCGACCATGCCGCAGCGCGCACCGGCCTCGATGGACATGTTGCACACCGTCATGCGCCCCTCGACGGACAGCGAGCGGATGGTATCGCCGCCGAATTCGATCGCGTAGCCCGTGCCGCCGGCGGTGCCGATCCGGCCGATGACGTGCAGGACGATGTCCTTCGCCGTCACCCCGGGCGGCAGTGTGCCGTTCACCTCGACCAGCATCCGCCGGCTCTTCGCCTGAATGAGCGTCTGCGTGGCCAGCGCATGCTCCACCTCGGAGGTACCGATGCCGAACGCAAGCGCCCCGAGCGCCCCGTGGGTGGACGTGTGGGAGTCGCCGCAAACGACCGTCATGCCGGGCTGCGTGGCGCCCTGCTCGGGGCCGATGACATGGACGATGCCCTGGCGCGGGTCGTTCATGGCGAACTCGGTAATCCCGTACGCCGCACAGTTCTCGTCCAGGGTGTCCACCTGCAACCGCGAGACCGGGTCGGCGATCCCCCCGCGGCGGTCCGTGGTGGGCACATTATGGTCCGCCACCGCGAGATTGGCGTCGGTGCGCCACGGCCGGCGCCCGGCCATTCGCAGGCCCTCGAAGGCCTGCGGCGAGGTGACCTCGTGAACGAGCTGCCGGTCGATATAGAGCAACGCCGTGCCGTCCTCGTTCTCGCGCACTACGTGGGCGTCCCAGAGCTTGTCATAGAGCGTTCGGCCCGCCATGAGCAGTTCTCCCCAGATTCCGGATGCGGCGCCCCCGGGGCGCCAGGACTTAGTCAGCGGGATTGAGTCTAGTGGCCGACAAATAATAAAATCAATTCATCATTTTTATTATTTGGATTCCATATTGGAATGGATATGGACACCCAGAACCTTGCTGCCTTCGTCACCGCCGCCGAATATGGCTCGTTCTCCCGCGCTGCCGAGGCCTTGGAGCTCACTCAACCCGCGGTGAGCAAGCGCATCTCCGGTCTGGAGGACCGCATCGGCGCCCGCCTGTTCGACCGGGTCGGCCGCCGCGTCGCCCTCACCGAGGCCGGGGAGACCCTCCTTCCCCGGGCCCGGGCCCTACTGGTGATGGTCGACGACACCCGCCGGGCGCTGGACAGTCTCAGCCATGACGTCACCGGGCGGCTCACACTGGCGACGAGCCACCACGTCGGGCTGCACCGGCTGCCGGCGGTGTTGCGGGCATTCACCCGCCACTACCCCGCCGCCGGTCTGGACCTGCGCTTTCTGGACTCCGAGCAGGCGTACCAGGGGGTGCTCGACGGCGCGCTGGAGCTCGCGGTGGTCACCCTGGCCCCGACTCCGGACCCGGCGCTGTCCGTCGTCCCGGTCTGGGTGGACGACCTGCGCTTCGTCTGCGGCCCGGAGCATCCACTCGCCGGCGCCGGGCGCATCGATCTCGCCACGCTGGGGCGCCATGAGGGCGTGCTCCCCGGCAGCCGCACCTTCACCCGCGGCCTGATCGAGGAGCGCTTCGCCCGCGCCGGGGTGACACCGACGATCGCACTGGCAACGAACTACCTGGAGACGCTGAAGATGATGGCGAGCATCGGCCTGGGCTGGAGCGTGCTGCCGGAGACGCTGCTGGACGGGACCCTGCACGTCATTGACGTCGACGAGCCCCCGATCCGGCGGCCCCTCGGCTATCTCTATCACCGCAGCCGCACGCTCTCCAACGCCGCGCGCGCGATGATCGCCGAGCTGGAAACGGTGCGTACCGCCGACACGCGCACTTAGCACCACGTCGGTGGACGCCGGCCGACGCGGCACGATTTCCCTGCGTTGGGGGCGCCCGTTGCAGTAAGGTAACGGGCCGGCCCCGGGCGAGGCCCGGGTCATTAAACGCCGCGGTAACCCCGTCGGCCGCAACAGGAGGTGGAGAATGTCACGCAGCGCCATCGGCGGCGTTGCCCGGGGCCCGGTCCTCGCCAGCGACGAGGGGCTAAGCTTCTGGGGCGGCGTCGATCCCGCAACAGGGACCATCATAGACGCCCATCACCCGCTGTGTGGCGAGAGCGTCGCGGGCACCGTGCTCGCGCTGCCGACGAGCCGGGGGTCGTGCACCGGCAGCGGGGTGCTCCTGGAGCTGATCCGGAACGGCCACGCGCCGGCGGCGCTGGTCTTCCGCGAGCCGGAGGGCGTGCTCACCCTCGGGGCGCTGGTCTCGCGCCATGTCTTCGACGCCACCATCCCCGTGCTGCAGCTCGACGGCGATGACTTCGTCACGCTGGCCGCGGCGGAACATGCCGTCATCGACGGAGCCCGCGTAGAGGCCCCCGGACTTGCGCTAACCCTCCCGACGGTGGATCCGGACTCCGTGGCGCTCTCTCCGGACGACCGCGCCATGCTCGACGGCCGCGACGGCACCGCCGTGCAGGTGGCGATGCGCATCGTACGCGACATCGCCGCCATCGACGGTGCCAGACGCCTCATCGATGTCAGCCAGGTGCACATCGACGGCTGCATCTACGCCAGTCCGGCCATCCTCCGGTTCGCCGAGGTCTTCGCGGGGATGCAGGCGCGGGTACGCGTGCCCACGACCACGAACGCAATCTCGGTCGACCACGCGCACTGGCGCGAACAGGGTGTGCCGGAGGCCTTCGGCGACCCGGCCAGCCGGCTCGCGGACGCCTACGTGCAGATGGGGGCACGGGCGAGCTTCACCTGCGCGCCGTACCTCCTGGACAGCGCGCCCAAGGCCCACGACGTCATCGCATGGGCGGAATCCAACGCGGTGATCTACGCCAACAGCGTGCTGGGCGCCCGCACCGCCAAGCACCCCGACTTCCTCGACCTGTGCATCGCGCTGACCGGCCGGGCACCGGATTATGACGTCTATCTCGATGAGAACCGCGCCGCGCGGCGGGTACTCGAGATAGACACGCCCGCGGGCTGCGACGACGCCCTGTGGCCGATGCTGGGCTATCTCGCGGGGCTACATGCGCCGGATCGCATCCCGCTGCTGAGGGGGCTTGCAAGCCTGTCCCCGGGCGAGGACGACCTCAAGGCCCTGTGCGCGGCCTTCGGCACGACCTCGGCGGCGCCGATGCTCCACGTCGAGGGCGTGACCCCGGAAGCGGGGCATGTCTCCGCGGACGCGGACACGGTAAGACTCACCCGGGAGGACCTCGCACGGGCCTGGCGGCAGCTCAATGCCGGCCCGGTCGGGATCGATCTGGTCGCCTTCGGCAGTCCCCACTTTTCCCTCGGCGAGTGCCGTGCCCTGGCCGCGGAAATGGCAGGCCAGCACTGTGCCGGGGGCGTGACCGCCATCGTCACGCTGGGGCACGACACCCTCGCCGCCGCCCGCGCCGAGGGCCTGGTCGACCAGCTGGAGGAGGCCGGCGTGCGCATCTACGCCGACATCTGCTGGTGCTCGATCTCCGAGCCGGTATTCCCGCCGGAGGCACGGACCCTGATGACAAACTCCGGGAAGTACGCCCACTACGCCCCCGGGCTCAGCGGCCGTTCCGTGCGTTTCGGCAGCCTCGCGGACTGCGCCCTCGCCGCGCGCACGGGCCGCGCGCCGGACACCCCGCCGGCCTGGCTGGGGTAGGCGGGGCGCTATTCCGGCGGGGCCGCCGGCGGGATCACCGGCGTGTCGGTGTGCACGTCGGCGTTCTGGGCGCGGTGGCGGAGGTAGTGGTCCATCAGGGTCAGCGCCGTCATCGCCTCCGCGATCGGGGTGGCGCGCACACCGACGCAGGGGTCGTGGCGGCCGGTGGTCACGACCTCGTCCGGCGCACCGGTCACGTCCACGGATCGGCCCGGCACACGGATGCTCGAGGTCGGCTTGAGGGCGATGCGGGCGACGATGTCCTGGCCGGTGGAGATCCCGCCGAGCACGCCGCCGGCGTTGTTCGACAGGAAGCCGGCGGGCGTGATCTCGTCGCGGTGCTCGGAGCCGCGCTGGGTCACCGCCTCGAAGCCGGCCCCGAACTCCACGCCCTTGACCGCGTTGATGCCCATCAGCGCCCGCGCCAGTTCGGCGTCGAGACGGTCGAAGACCGGTTCGCCAAGCCCCACCGGCAGCCCCTCGGCCACCACCGTCACGGCGGCACCGGCGGAGTCGCCGTCGCGGCGGAGCTGGTCCATGTAGGCCTCGAGCTCCGGCACACGGTCCGGGTCCGCGCAGAAGAACGGGTTCGTCTCCACGGCGGGCCAGTCCACCAGGCCCAGCTCGAAGGGCCCGAGCGCGCTCAGGTAGCCGCGTACGGACACCCCCAGGTGCTCCGCGAGGTAGCGCCGGGCGATGGCGCCGGCGGCCACGCGCATCGCCGTCTCCCGCGCCGACGAGCGCCCGCCGCCGCGGTAATCGCGGATGCCGTACTTCTGATGATAGGTGTAATCCGCATGGCCGGGCCGGAAGCTGTCCTTGATGCGCCCGTAGTCCCGGGAACGCTGGTCGGCGTTCTCGATCAGCAGCCCAATGGGCGTGCCGATGGTCACCCCCTCGAACACCCCGGAGAGGATGCGCACGCGGTCTGGCTCGCGGCGCTGGGAGGTATAGCGCGAGCGCCCCGGCGCACGGCGGTCGAGGTCGTGCTGGAGGTCCGCCTCGGTGATCGCCAGCCCCGGCGGGCAGCCGTCGACGATCGCGCCCAGGGCCTCGCCGTGGGACTCGCCGAAGGTGGTGACGGTAAACAGTTTTCCGAAGGTATTCCCGGACATACGCGTCAGACCGAAGATTCAGGGTTGAGATGGCCGGCGGCCAGCGCCGCGCGCAGTGCGGCCGCCGTGACCACGAACACGCCCACGCCGCCGCGCTCGAAGGCGAGCCAGGTGAGCGGAAGATCCGGATACGCCGCCTCCATCGCCGGGGCGCTGTGCCCGACCTCGCAGACCAGCACGCCGTCGTCGGTGAGCCGTGCGGTGGCCTCCACGAGCAGGCGGTGGACATAGTCGAGGCCATCCTCCCCCGCCGCCAGCGCCATGCGCGGCTCGTGGCGGTACTCCTCCGGCAGCGCGTCCATCGCGGGTGCGTCCACGTACGGCGGGTTGGCCACGATCACGTCGTAGGCCGGCTCCGCAGGAGGCCCGGCGAGAAGATCGGAGGCGCGCACGTGCACCCGCTCGCGCACGCCATGACGGTCCGCGTTGATGCGGGCCACCGCGAGGGCGTCCTCGGAGATATCCAGCGCGTCCACCTCGCAGCCCGGCAGGGCCAGGGCGCAGGCGATGGCGATGCAGCCGCTGCCCGTGCCCACGTCCGCGATGCGGGTGACCTCGTCGGGATCCGCCCAGGGCTGGAAGCCCGCCTCGATCAGCTCCGCCACCGGGGAGCGCGGGATCAGCACGCGCTCATCGACATAGAACGCCAGCCCCGCGAACCAGGCCTCGTGGGTGATGTAGGGCAACGGCAGGCGCTGCTCGACGCGCTGGTGGACCCGGGCGACGATCGCCGCCTTCTCCTCACCGGTCAGGCGGCAGCCGAGGTAGGCGTCGTGGGTGTCCGGCGGCAGGTGCAGCGTGTGCAGCACCAGCGCGGCCGCCTCGTCGATGGCGTTGTCCGTGCCGTGGCCGTAGCACACGCCCGCCGCCTCGAAGCGCGAGGCGCCCCAGCGCACGAAATCGGCGATGGTCTCCAGCTCCGGCGGGACACGGTTGGCGTCGCTCATGATCGGCTCCTGCTCTCGCGAGCGGGGATACTAACCCGAGCGGTGCCCCGCTGTCCGCTCCGGGCTTCCGCCGCCGCGCCGATCCGCGGATAATGCCCGTCCCCGAGCCAGCCGGAAGCGAGCGCGATGAGCCGAGACCAGCCCGCGGGCGCGATGGACCGCGTGAAATCCCTCGCCCTCTATCCCCTGCCGCACCACGCGGTATCGCGGCTGGTCGGCCGGGTCACGCGGATGCGCACCCGCTGGGTGCGGGACGTGTTGATCCGCACCTTCGTGCGCGCCTTCGGCGTGGACCTCACCGACGCCGAGGGCGATGTCCCCGGCGACTGGCCGGACTTCAACGCATTCTTCACCCGCGCCCTGCGCCCCGGGACCCGGCCGCTGCCGGACGACGGCGCCGCCATCGCCTCGCCGGTGGACGGCACCGTCAGCGAGGCCGGGCACATCGCCGCCGGCGAGCTGATCCAGGCCAAGGGCCAGCGCTTCGGGCTGCGCGCGCTCCTCGGCGGCGACGCCGAGCTCGCGGAGCGCTTCCGCGATGGCGCCTGGGCCACGCTCTACCTCTCACCGCGGGACTACCACCGCGTCCACATGCCCGGGGACGGCCGCCCGAGCGCCATGATCCACGTACCCGGGCGGCTGTTCAGCGTCGCCCCGCACACGGTCCGCGCGGTCCCCGGTCTGTTCGCGCGCAACGAGCGCGTGGTGTGCCTGTTCGACGGCGCGGATGGCCCCTTCGCCGTGATCCTTGTCGGCGCGATCTGCGTCGCCAGCATCGAGACCGTCTGGCACGGCGTGGTGACGCCGCCGGCGGGCCGGCGCGTGCGCGCCTGGCACTACCGCAACGCCGCCCTGCTGGAACGCGGTGCGGAGATGGGCCGGTTCAACATGGGCTCCACCGCGATCCTGCTCTACCCGCGCGGCCGCGTGGACTGGGCGACGGATCTCCGGCCCGGCCGGCACCTGCGCATGGGCGAGGCCATCGGCCGGCACCTCTAACGGGCCGCGGTCAGGCCCGCTCCACCGGGAAGGCGATGACCCCGTCGATCCGCGTGGCTCCCAGGGCGACCATGAACAGCCGGTCGAGCCCCAGGGCCACACCGGCACAGTCGGGCAGCCCCGCCTCCAGCGCGGCGAGCAGGCGCTCGTCGATCAGCGGCACGGGCTGCCCGGCCGCCACACGGTGCTCGCGATCCGCCTCGAACCGGCGACGCTGCTCCGCGGCATTGGTGAGTTCGTGGAAGCCGTTGGCGATCTCCAGGCCGTCGATGAAAAGCTCGAAGCGCTCGGCCACCCGTGGATCGCGCGGAGACAGCCGGGCGAGCGCGGCCTGTGAGGCGGGAAAGTCGGTGACGAAGTCGAAGGCGTCCTGCCCCAGCACTGGGGCGATGCGGGCACCGAAGAGCAGATCGAGGCCGTCGTCGCGGTCGAGCCCCGCGACCGTCGTGCCGGGAACGGCGGCGGCGACGCACTCGCGTACCTCGTCGGCAGCCGCGGTGAGCGGGTCCAGGCCCAGGTGCGTGCGGAACAGTGCCGCGTAGGCGTGCCGGCGCACGGGGCGGGGGCCCGCGATCCGCGCGGCCAGCTCCGCCACCTCCGCCATCAGGTCCTCGTGGTCGAGGCCCGGGCGGTACCACTCCAGCAGGGTGAACTCGGGATTGTGCCGGGCGCCACGCTCGCCGGCACGGAAGGCGCGTGCGACCTGGTAGATCGCGCCCATGCCGGCGGCGAGCAGCCGTTTCATGGCGTATTCGGGGGAGGTCTGCAGCCAGAGGCGGCCGGAGGGCGGCGCCCCGGGGCCGTCGTAGTTCACCCCGAGGCCGTCGAGGTGTACGTCCGTGACCCCGGCGGCGGCAAGGCTCGGGGTCTCGACCTCGACCACGCCGCGCTCCGCGAAGAAGGCGCGGACGTCGGCGAGCAGCGCGGCCCGGCGACGCAGCGTCTCCGGGCTCGCGCTCGGGCGCCAGTCAGTGGCGTCGGTCACTCCTTGGCGCGGGAGATATAGGCGCCATTACGGGTGTCCACCTTGAGGACCTCGCCCTCCTCGATGAACAGCGGCACCTGGACCACCGCGCCGGTCTCCAGGGTGGCGGGCTTGCTGCCGCCGCTGGAGGTGTCGCCGCGCAGGCCGGGATCCGTCTGCACCACCTTGAGCTGGACGTGCGGCGGCGCCTCCACGGACAGCGGCTCACCGTTGTAGAGGGTGATGTTGCACACGTCCTGCTCCTTGAGCCACTTGGCGGCGTCGCCCACGGCAGCCTCGTTCGCCGCGTGCTGCTCGAAGGTCTCCGGGTCCATGAAGTACCAGAACTCGCCGTCGGAGTAGAGATACTGCATCTCCGTCTCCATGACGTCGGCGGCCTCGACGGTGTCCCCGGACTTGAAGGTGCGGTCGATGACCTTGCCGGTCTTGAGGTTGCGGACCTTCACACGGTTGAAGGCCTGGCCCTTGCCCGGCTTGACGAATTCGTTGTCGACGATGGCATAGGGATCGCCGTCGAGCATGATCTTGAGGCCGGACTTGAACTGGTTGGTGCTGAAGCTCGCCATGGATTACCCCGGATTGACGGCCCCCGAGCGGGGGCGGTGATTCACTCCCGCGGGTGCGCTACCATCGCCCCGCGAACAACGCCGCGAATGCTAACGGAAAAGCGCCGACTATAGAACATGGTGAACGCCCAGGCCGCCTCCACCACCACCCGGAGCGAACCGCCGGCGTGGCAACGCGCCCTCGCGGACGCGATCCGCGACCCACGGGAGCTGCTGGACACGCTGGCACTACCGCACACGCTGCTCGACGGCGCCCGCACCGGTGCGGCGCTGTTCCCGCTGCGCGTGCCGCGGGGCTACGCCGCGCGCATGCGCCGCGGCGACCCGGACGACCCGCTGCTTCGCCAGGTCCTGCCGGTGGCCGCGGAGGCGCGGTCCACACCGGGATTTGTCGACGACCCGGTGGGCGACCTCGACGTCGTGCGCCCCGGCGGCATCCTGCACAAGTACCGCGGCCGGGCGCTGATCGTCGCCACCGGCGCGTGCGCTGTGAACTGCCGCTACTGCTTCCGCCGCGCGTTCCCCTACAGTGAGCACCAGGCCGCACCACACCAGTGGCGTGAGGCGCTGGACACCCTCCGCGGCGACCCGTCGATCGAGGAGGTCATCCTGAGCGGCGGCGACCCGCTGAGCCTCTCCGACCGCCGCCTCGCCGCCCTCGCCGAGGGCCTCGCCGGGATCGGTCATGTGCGGCGGCTGCGCGTACATACCCGGTTACCGGTGGTGCTGCCCGAGCGTGTCGACGATGGTCTGCTGGACTGGCTCGCCGGGACCCGCCTGGCCCCGGTGATGGTCATCCACGCCAACCACCCCGCGGAGCTCGACGGCGACGTGGCCGCGGCCCTCGCGCGCCTGCGGGAAAACGGCGTCACGCTGCTCAACCAGACGGTGCTGCTGCGCGGGGTCAATGACGCGGTGGCGACGCTCGCAGCGCTCTCCGAGCGGCTGTTCGAGCAGGGGGTGATGCCGTACTACCTGCACCTGCTCGATCCGGTGCGCGGCGCCGGCCACTTCGATGTGGACGAGCGGGAGGCCGCCGGCCTGATGCGCGGGCTCGCCGATCGCCTGCCCGGCTACCTGGTACCCCGGCTCGTCCGCGAGGTTCCCGGGCGCAGCGCCAAGACCCACATTGCCTGGGACACGGCCCCGCCGTAAGGCGAACGATTCGACATACCGCGAAACCGCCGGTTGTCGCGATGGCGCAACTCGCCCACTATAGCCTCCCGGGGCCGCCTCCGGCGGGGCGCACCGCTCTCCGGGGCGGCGGCAGCGCTCCGCCGCAGCAGCCACGGCAAAGGAATCCGTGACGATAACAGCCGAGAGCTCATGCCCAGCGACCACACACTGCGCCTGCTGATCGCCGAGGACTCCCTCAACGACGCCGAACGTCTCGTCAGCGTCCTGCGCAATGTCGGCTACGCCGTGCGCCCGACCCGTACCGACGACGGCGAGGCATTGCAGGCGGCGCTGCACGGCCAGGCTCAGGATATCCTGATCTGCGCCCCGGGACTGACGGACCTGCCGCTGGACGAGGCGCTGCGGGTCATACAGCAGTCGGGGCACGACCTGGGGGTGCTCGTACTCACCGAGGCGGAGGATCCGGAGCTGCGCCGCGAGGTGATGGCCATGGGGGTGGCCGACCTCGTGACCAAGGCCGATCCCGACCATTTCCGGTACGTGGTGGACCGCGAGTTCGCGGCGCTGCAGGCGCGTCGTGCCCAGCGCCGGCTGGAGGCCGCGCTCAGCGAGAGCGAGCGCCGCTGCGAGAATCTGCTGGAGAGCTCCCGCGACGCCATCGCGTACGTCCACGACGGCATGCACATCTACGCCAATCACGCCTACGCCGAGCGCTTCGGCCTGGACGACCGCGAGGAGGTGGAGGGCATGCCCCTGCTCGACCTCATCGCACCGACCGAGCAGGCGGACTTCCGTGAGCGCTTCCGGGCCTATGCCCGCGACGGCGAGACCTCCGCGGAGATCGCCACGCGGCTGCGCGACGCCAACGGTGAGGAACGCGACGCCCACGTCGTGCTGACCGAGGGCAGCTGGGACGGCGAGCATGCCACCCAGATCCTCATCCGGGGCCAGCAGCAGAATGACGACGCCCTGGCCGAGCGCCTGGAGCATCTCTCGCGCCAGGACATGCTCACCGGCCTGCTCAACCGCAACCACTTCCTCACCCATTTGGGCAAGCGGCTCACCAGCAACCATGCCGAGGAGGCCGGCACCCAGCACGGCCTGCTCTATCTGCGCATCGACCGCAGCGATACCATTCAGCACAACCTCGGCATCGGCGCCCTCGACCAGGTGATAGCGGACACCGCGGACTGCCTCGAGGCCCAGCTCCCGGAGGGGGCCGCCCCCGCGCGTTACGCGGACACCGCCTTCGTCGCACTGCTCCCCGGCGCCAACGTCCACGACGCCCTCGCCGTCGCCGAATCCGTGCGCGAGGCCGCCTCACGTCAGACCAGCGATGTCGACGGCCATACCGTGAACAAGACGGTGAGCGTGGGCATCGCCATGATCGGCGACAACGTCGCGACCGCGGAGCAGGCGGTCAACCTCGCCGCCGAGGCCATGGACCAGGCCGCCCGCGAGGGCGGCGACCGCGTCCACCTCCACCAGGGCGCCGCCGAGGCCGGCGACGATACCAGCGCCCTCGGTCCGCGGCTGGAAAAGGCCTTGTCCGACGGCCTGATCGAGTGCCTCTACCAGCCGGTGGTCGGACTGGGGGACGATGCCCCGGCGCGTTACCAACTCCATTACCGCCTCAGCGACGACGACGGCCTGGTCGACCAGGCCACGCTGAGCAAGGCGGCCGCCGAGGCCGGACTGGCGACGGCGCTGGACCGCTACATCCTCGACGCCGGCCTCCGCGCCCTCGCCGGGCAGGGCGGAGACGGGCCGAGCCTGTTCGTCCCGGTGTGCGCCGACAGCCTCGCGGACGCCGGCTTCGAGACCCTGGTCGCCGCCGCCCTGGACGAGCATGGCCTGCGCCCGCGGCAGCTGATCATCGAGCTACGCGAGTCCGTCGCGATCACGCAGTTCATGCAGATCGGGCGGATCGCCGAGGCCTTCTCGCGCGCCGGTATCGGCCTGTGCCTGACCGAGTTCGGCACCGGCCTGGACTCCTTCCGCATCCTCTACAACCTGCCGGTGGGCTTCGTACGCCTCGATCCGGTGCTGCTGGAGGATCTCTACGCCGGGCGCGGCGCGGACGACCACCTCAACAAGCTCGCCAGCGCCGCCCACGAGGCGGAATGCCTGATCATCGCCGAGGGCCTGACCGAGGCAGTGCATATCGCCCGCCTCTGGCAGCTCAACATCGACCTCATGCAGGGCGAGTTCCTTCAGGGCCCCGCCCCGGCCATGGACTACGACTTCGCGGGTATGGTCATCTGACGCCCGGCACGCTGCCTAGGCGGCACCGGCCTCCTGGAGCGCCCGGATGCGCACCTCGATAGGCGGATGCGACATGAACAGCCGCCGCAGCCCCGGGCCGCGACCGCCGTTGATCCCGAAAGCCTCGAGCTGATCCGGCATCTCCCCGGCATGCCCCCCCTGCAGCCGGCGTAGCGCCGCAATCATCGACTCACGTCCGGCGAGCCTCGCGCCGCCCGCGTCCGCACGGAACTCGCGCTGGCGCGAGAACCACATCACGATCATCGATGCGAGGATGCCGAACAGGATCTCCGCGGCGATCACCGCGATCCAGTAGCCCATCCCGTAGCCGCGTTCGTTGCGGAAGACCACGCGGTCCACGAACTGGCCGACGATCCGCGAGAGCACGATCACGAAGGTGTTCAGCACGCCCTGCAGCAGGGCCAGTGTCACCATGTCGCCGTTGGCCACGTGGCTGACCTCGTGGCCGAGCACCGCCGACGCCTCCTCCCGACGCATGCCGCGGAGCAGGCCCGCACTGACGGCAACCAGCGCGTCGTCACGGCGCATGCCGGTGGCGAAGGCGTTCATCTCCGCACCGTCGTAGATCCCCACCTCCGGCATGCCGATGCCGGCGGCACGGGCGTGGGTACGCACGGTGTCCACCAGCCACGCCTCGGTCTCGTTGGCCGGCTGGCTGATGACGCGTACCCCCATGAAGGTCCGCGCCATCCACTTCGAGCTCGCCAGCGAGATGAACGCCCCGCCCATCCCGAAGATGGCGGCAAGCACCAGCAGGCCACCGGTGTTGAGGACCACGCCCTGGCGGGCGAGCATCGGCTCGAGGACGTTGAGCACCGTACCCAGGAGGACGAGCACGGCCAGATTGGTCGCGAGAAAAAGCCCGATCCGCTTCATAGACGCCCACTCCCTGTCGGCATGGCGACGAAACCGAATTGCGCCTGGCCCCCTCCCGCCCGGAGGCGCCCTTTACCAGCGCGGGGCGGTCCTCCCCGCCGAAGGTTCAACGGCGCGCGGGACGAATGGCCGGATCAGGATATGGGGACACGGCGGGGCGGTTTCATCCCATCCGTCGGTCACTCGGCGGCGCCCAGCGCATCGACCCGCTGCAGCCCCCTCGGCAGCGCCTGGCCGCGCCGGCCGCGGGCACCCTCGTAGGCCACGAGGTCCCCCGGGCGCAGGGTCAGGGTGCGCTTGCCGGCGGTGACCACCAGGCCCCGCCCCTGCGGAAGCACCGCCATCGCGGCCACCCGCTCCGAACCGTCGGCGAGGCGCTCCCGCGGGATCCCGACGAGCTTGTTGCCCTTGCCCTTGGCGAGCTCCGGCAGCTCGGCGAGCGGGAAGACCAGCAGACGGCCCGCGGTGGTCGCCACCGCGAGACGGTCGCTCGCCGGGTCGTGGGCCGCCACCGGGGTCAGGACGCGCGCCCCGCCGGGTACGGTGAGCAGCGCCTTGCCCGAGCGGTTCTTGGCGAACAGGCTGGAGAGTTCGGTGACGAAGCCGTAGCCGTGGTCCGTGGCGAGCACCCAGCGCCCCTCGGGGTCGCCGGCGACCACGTGCTCGAAGTGGGCCCCGCCCTGGGGCGAGAGCCGCCCGGTGAGCGGCTCGCCCTGCCCGCGCGCAGAGGGCAGCGTATGCGCCGGCAGCGAATAGCTGCGGCCGCTGTCGTCGAGAAAGGCGACGAGCTGATTGGTTCGTCCGGGAGCGGCGTCACGGAAGCCGTCCCCGGCCTTGTACGACAGCCGCTCCGGGTCGACGTCGTGGCCCTTGGCCGCGCGTACCCAGCCCTTCTGCGAGAGGACCACGGTCACCGGCTCGCTGGGCACCAGCTCGGTCTCGGAAAGCGCCCGCGCGGAAGCGCGTTCCACCAGTGGTGAGCGGCGATCGTCGCCGTACTTGTCGGCATCCTCGCGCAACTCCTCCTGGATCAGGGCCGTCAGCCGGGCCGGCGAGTCCAGGGTCTCGCGGAGATCGTCGCGCTCGCGCTCCAGCTCCCCCTGCTCGGTGCGGATCTTCATCTCCTCCAGGCGCGCGAGGTGGCGCAGGCGCAGCTCCAGGATCGCCTCGGCCTGGCGCTCGGAGAGCCCGAAGCGCTCCATCAGCACCGGCTTGGGCTCGTCCTCCTCGCGGATGATCGCGATCACCTCGTCGATGTTGAGGTAGGCGATCAGGTAGCCCTCCAGCAGGTGCAGCCGGGACTCGACCTTGTCGAGCCGCCAGCGCAGCCGTCGGGTGACGGTGTCCCGCCGGAAGGTCAGCCACTCGGAGAGGATCTCGCGGAGGTCGCGCACCCGCGGACGGCCGTCCAGGCCGATGACATTGAGATTGACCCGGTAGGTCTTCTCCAGGTCGGTGGTCGCGAACAGGTGCTGCATCAGCTCGTCCGCGTCCACGCGGGCGGAACGCGGCGTGACCACCAGCCGGGTCGGGTTCTCGTGGTCGGATTCGTCACGCAGGTCCTCGACCATCGGCAGCTTCTTCGCCTGCATCTGTGCGGCGATCTGCTCCAGCACGCGGCTGCCGGAGACCTGGTAGGGCAGCGCGGTTATCACTACGTCGCGCCCCTCCCTCTCCCAGCGCGCACGCATGCGCAGGCCGCCGGAGCCGGTCTCGTAGATCCTGCGGATGTCCGCCGGCGGGGTGACGATCTCCGCCTCCGTGGGCATGTCCGGCCCGGGGATGTGCTTGCACAGCGCGGCCACGGAAGCGTCCGGCTCGTCCAGCAGGTGTATGCAGGCCGCCGTAATCTCGCGCAGGTTGTGGGGCGGAATGTCCGTGGCCATGCCCACGGCGATGCCGGTGCCGCCGTTGAGCAGGACGTTCGGCACCCGCGCCGGCAGCACCACCGGCTCGTCCAGGGTGCCGTCGAAGTTCGGCTGCCACTCCACCGTCCCCTGGCCCAGCTCGGCGAGCAGAAGCTGGGCGTAGGGCGCGAGCCGCGCCTCGGTGTAGCGCATGGCCGCGAACGACTTCGGGTCGTCCGCCGAGCCCCAGTTACCCTGGCCATCCACCAGCGGATAGCGATAGGAAAAGGGCTGGGCCATGAGCACCATGGCCTCGTAGCACGCGGCGTCGCCGTGAGGGTGGTACTTGCCGAGGACGTCGCCGACGGTGCGGGCCGACTTCTTGTACTTCGCCGCCGCCGACAGCCCGAGTTCGGACATGGCGTAGACGATGCGGCGCTGCACGGGCTTCATCCCGTCGCCGATGTGCGGCAGGGCCCGGTCGAGTATCACGTACATGGCGTAGTCGAGGTACGCCTTCTCGGTGAACTCGTGCAGCGGGCGGCTCTCGAAGTCGGAGTACGTCTGGATGTCGGTCATCGGCGTTCCGTCGGTGATTCAGTCGGGATGTCGCGGCAAAGCTGCCACGGCGGGTGCACTATCGCAGGCTGCGGAAAGCGGGGGAGCGAAACCCGGCCCCGGACACACTGTGAATACCTCGCTGTACGCTCGTGTGCGGCCATCCATGGCCGCACACGGTCCGGGGCCGGCCTTCCCTCCCCCATCGTGCACCGCACTCGGGGTCAAACCAGGGGCTCCGCCAGATCGCCCTTGCGCTCGAGCCATTCGCGGCGGGCCGCCGCGGCACGTTTGCCGAGCAGCATGCCCATGAGCCGGTCCGTGTCCTCCGGCGCGTCCACGGTGAGCTGCACGAGCCGCCGGGTGTCCGGCGCCATGGTGGTCTCGCGGAGCTGCATCGGATTCATCTCGCCGAGGCCCTTGAAGCGGGTGGTCGTGACCTTGCCCCGCTTGCCCTCGGCCTCGATGCGGTCGTAGATGCCCTGGCGCTCGGACTCGTCGAGCGCGTAGTGGGTCTCCTTGCCCACATCCACGCGGTAGAGCGGCGGCATCGCCATGAACACATGGCCGGCGCGCACCAGCGCCGGGAAGTGGCGCAGGAACAGCGCGCACAGGAGCGTGGCGATGTGGGCCCCGTCCGGGTCGGCGTCGGCGAGCACGCAGACCTTGCCGTAGCGCAGCCGGGAGAGGTCGTCGGAGCCCGGCTCGATGCCGAGCGCCACGGCGATGTCGTGCACCTCCTGCGAGCCCATCACCTCCGCCGGATCGACCTCCCAGGTGTTGAGGATCTTGCCGCGCAGGGGCATCACCGCCTGAAACTCGCGGTCACGGGCCTGCTTGGCGGAGCCGCCGGCCGAGTCGCCCTCCACCAGGAAGAGTTCCGTGCGTGAGGTGTCCTGGCTGGTGCAGTCGGCGAGCTTGCCCGGCAGCGCCGGCCCGCTGGTGACCTTCTTGCGGGTGACCTTGCGCGCGGCGCGCTGGCGGCGCTGGGCACTGGCGATCACCAGCTCGACGATCCCCTCCGCGGCGGCCACGTGCTGGTTGAGCCAGAGGCTGAAGGCGTCCTTGACCACGCCGGAGACGAAGGTGGCGCACTCCCGCGACGACAGCCGCTCCTTGGTCTGCCCTGAGAACTGCGGGTCCTCGAGCTTCACCGAGAGCACGAAGGCCAGCCGCTCGAAGATGTCCTCCGGGGCGATCCGCACCCCCCGCGGCAGGAGGTTGCGGAACTCACAGAACTCGCGCACCGCCTCGGTCAGGCCGCTACGCAGGCCGTTCACGTGGGTGCCGCCCTGGGCGGTGGGGATGAGGTTAACGTAGCTCTCCTGGACGACCTCGCCGTCCTCCGGCAGCCAGGCCACCGCCCATTCCACGGCCTCGCGCTCACCGTTCACCCGCCCGGTGAACGGCGACTCGGGGATGAACGGGGTGTCCTGCAGCGCGCCGCGCAGATAGTCCACGAGGCCGTCCTCGTAGTACCAGACGGTTGACTCGCCGCTCGCCTCCTCCTCCAGGCGCACGGTGAGCCCCGGGCACAGCACCGCCTTGGCACGCAGGACGTGCTTGAGTCGCGGCACGGAGAAGCGCGCCGAGTCGAAGTAGCTCGCATCAGGCCAGAAGTGCAGCTCGGTGCCGGTGTTGCGGCGGCCCACCTCGCCGACGACCTGGAGGTCCTCGACCTTCTCGCCGTGGGCGAAGGCCATGCGGTAGCGCTTGCCGTCGCGCCGGATCTCCACCTCCAGGCGCAGCGACAGCGCGTTCACCACCGAGACGCCGACACCGTGCAGGCCGCCGGAGAACTGGTAGCTCTTGGAGGAGAACTTGCCGCCGGCGTGGAGCTTGCTGAGGATCACCTCGACGCCGGGCAGTCCCTGCTGCGGGTGGGTATCCACGGGCATGCCCCGGCCGTCGTCGCGTACGGACAGCGAGCCATCACGGTAGAGGGTGACCACGATCTCCCGGGCGTGGCCGGCAATCGCCTCGTCCACACTGTTGTCGATAACCTCGGCGGCGAGGTGGTTGGGCCGGCTGGTATC
>NZ_WNXE01000004.1:57134-61109 GCF_010993615.1 Arhodomonas sp. KWT
GGTATACATCCCCGGCCGGCGCCGCACCGGGTCCAACCCCGTTAGCACCTCGATGGAAGCGGCATCGTATGTCGTCGCCATGCGTAATCGTGTCCCTCTCGTCGGCCCTGAGGCGTGCCGCGGCAGTGTAACGCAACGCAACACCCGGCGGTGTGTGCGTTACACTACGTCCTGTCCACCCCCTCCTGCCAAGGGGACGCACACCGCAGCAGCGCGCCGGAGCCATGACCGACGACAGCGACAACACCAACACGGCGGACGCCGACGGCCACACCCCGGATTTCGAGACCGCACTGGCGGAGCTCGAGGAGCTGGTCGCGCGCATGGAACGCGGCGACCTCAGCCTGGAAGACTCCCTGAGCGCGTTCGAGCGCGGCGTCGGCCTGACCCGGGTCTGCCAGAAGGCGCTGACCGAGGCGGAGCAGAAGGTCGAGGTACTGCTCGGCGACAGCGACGACGACAGCGCCGGCCTCGCGCCCTTCGACGAGGGGGAAGGCGATGGCGATTGAACAGCGCCTCTCCGAGTGCCGCGAGCGCGTGGAAGCGGCCCTCGAGCACGCCCTGCCCCCCGCGGGTCTGGCGCCCGCACGGCTGCACGAGGCGATGCGCTACGCCGTGCTCGGCAACGGCAAGCGCCTGCGCCCCCTGCTGGTCTACCTCGGCGGGGAGGCTCTGGACGCCCCCGCCGCCGCCCTTGATGCCGCCGCCTGCGCGGTGGAATGCATCCACTGCTACTCGCTGGTCCATGACGACCTGCCCGCCATGGACGACGACGACCTGCGCCGCGGCCGCCCCACCTGCCACCGAGCCTACGACGACGCCACCGCCATCCTGGTCGGCGACGCCCTGCAGGCCCTGGCGTTCCGGCTCGTTGCCCGGACCCCGGGGGTCGGCGCCGAGGCCCGAGTCGCCATGCTCGACACCCTGGCAACCGCCGCCGGCTCGCGGGGGCTGTGTGGCGGCCAGGCCATGGACCTCGCCGCCGTCGGCCACGCGGTCACGGAGGCCGAGCTCGAGGCGATGCACATCCACAAGACGGGGGCCCTGATCCGCGCGAGCGTGCGCCTCGGCGCCCTCTGCGGCGAGGCACCGGATGCCCCGGAGCTGGAGCAGCTCGATCACTATGCCAAGTGCATCGGCCTCGCCTTCCAGGTCCAGGACGACATCCTCGACGTGGACGGCGACGCGGACGTGCTCGGCAAGGCGAGCGGCGCCGACGCCCGCCTGGACAAGCCCACCTACCCGGCTCTGCTCGGCCTCTCGGAGGCGCGGGCCTTCGCCGCGCAGCTGCGCGACGACGCCCTCGCCAGCCTGGAGCCGCTGGGGGAACGGGCCGAGGGCCTGCGCGAGATCGCCAACTACGTGATCGAACGGGATCACTGAGGCAAGATCGTCCAGCTTTCGGACGCTTTCCTCAATCCCACGGGCACGGACGCCGGGCTAGCCTCATCGATGAGATCACGGTGCCCACAGAGGCACGCCCGTACCCAGGAGGAGGGAACGCCATGACCTACCAGATCGTGATGCCGCGGGTGATGGAGATCGGCGGCGGCGCGAGCGGCTCGCTCGCCTCGGTGCTCGAACGTCTGGGCCTGTCCCGGCCGCTGATCGTCACCGACGCGTTCATGAACACCCGCGGGCCGGTTCCCGGCCTCGTCACCCAGCTCAGGGAGGCCGGGATCACCGCCGGCGTATTCGCCGACACCGTGCCCGACCCGACCACCGCCTCCATCGACGCCGGCGTCGAGGCCCTGCGCCAGGACCGTTACGACTGTGTCATCGGCGTCGGCGGCGGCAGCCCGCTGGATTCCGCCAAGGCCATCGCCTACCTCGGCACCTTCGGCGGCACGATGCGCGACTACAAGGCGCCGCGCCAGAATGACGGGCCCGCCCTGCCGGTGATCGCCGTCCCGACGACCGCGGGCACCGGCTCGGAGGTCACGCGCTTCACCGTGATCACCGACAGCGAGAGCGGCGAGAAGATGCTCTGCGGCGGTACCGCCTTCTGCCCGACCGCGGCCCTGGTGGACTTCGAGCTCACCCTGAGCATGCCCTTCCGCCTGACCGCGGATACCGGCCTCGACACCCTCACCCACTGCATCGAGGCCTACGTCTCGCGCCGCCGCAACCCGATCTCCGACGCCCAGGCCATCGCCGGCATGCGCGCGGTCGCCGACAACCTCCGCACCGCCTGCTTCGAGCCGGACAACCGTGAGGCCCGAGAGGCGATGATGCGTGCGGCGACCCAAGGCGGGATGGCCTTCTCCAACGCCTCCGTCGCCCTCGTCCACGGCATGAGCCGGCCCCTCGGCGCGTTCTTCCACGTGCCCCACGGGCTGTCCAACGCCATGCTGCTGCCGCGGATCACCGAGTACTCCGCCGAGGGCGAGGCGCTGCCGCGCTACGCGGACTGCGCCCGGGCGATGGCCGTCACCGCTCCGGACGCGGACGACGAGACCGCCGTCGCCGCCCTGCTCGATGCCCTGCGCGCGCTCAACCGCGACCTGCAGGTCCCCACCCCGGCGGACTACGGTATCGACCGGGCCGAATACGAGGGCGTCCTGGAGACCATGGCGGAGCAGGCACTGGCGTCCGGCTCGCCGGGCAACAACCCCCGCGTGCCGGACGTGCCGACCCTCAAGCAGCTCTACATGGACTGCTACGAGTAGTCCCGCGACACGACGGGCCGCCCGGCGGCCCGTCGCCCCTCAGCCGTAGCGCATCGCCCGGTAGCGCGTAGGCGAGACCCCGACCACCTTCCGGAACAGCCGCGAGAAGTAGTAGGCGTCCTCGTAACCGAGCTCGAAGGCGATCTGCTGCACGCTCCGCGTGGATATGTCGAGCAGATAGCAGGCCCGTTCCATCTTCATGTGGATGAAGTTCTGTATCGGCGGCATCCCGGTCAGGCGCTTATACTGACGGGCGAAGGTATAGCGCGAGAGGTTCACGCTCGCCGCCAGCGTGTCCAGGTCCAGGTGGTGGTGGAGGTTCGCCTGCATCAGCGCGTGCACGTGATCGAGGTCGAAGCCGCCCGCCTGACGGGTCGCCGAGCGTGGCGAGACCACCGCCAGGTAGCTCAGCATCGCCCGCAGGTGGTTCGCCGCGTGCACGAACACCGGCGGGGAGTAGCCGCTGCGACGAACCCCCAGCAGGGTCTCGAAATCGGCGAGGAGCTTCGGCGAGCGCCCGAGCCGGGCCACCGGCCGCTCGCGCTCGAAGCCGATCGCCGCCCAGAAGTCGCCGGTGCGCGTGCCATCGAAATGCACCCAGTACAGCGTCCAGGGGTCGTCGCCGGACGCGGCGTAGGCGTGGAGGACGTCGCGGGGCAGCAGCATCACGTCCCCGGCCGCCACCGGCCACTCATGGCCGTCCACGCTGAGGGTGCCGGCCCCGTCACAGCAGTAGAGCACCAGGTGGTCAACATGGCTGTCGCGGCGCACGGCGTGGCCGGCCGCGCGGGGATAGTAGCCCATGGCGTGGGGATAGAGCTCTCGGGTGAGCGGGTTCCCCGCCAGGTGATCGCGCAGGAACGTGGGCACGAAGAAACGCACCCCCTCCGGCGGCAACGGCCAGTCAGAGGGCCCCGTCACCGCTGCCCCCCTTCCGCCACCGGGACGATTTTGCCGCCTTGTTGGTGTAGGCTTGCCGCCCGTGCCCCAAGCGAACGGATGCCGGAGCGATGAGCCGTCCCTGCGCGTTTTTCCGAGAGTTCCTCCGCCGCCCGGGCGAGGTGGCGTCCATGATCCCGAGCTCGCGCTTCCTGGAGGCGGGCCTGGTCGGGGCCGCCGACCTCGCCAGTGCCGCGACCGTGGTGGAGCTCGGGCCCGGTTCCGGCGGCACCACCACGGCCCTGCTCGCGGGCATGGCGGCGGATGCGCGGCTGCTCGCCGTCGAGATCAATCCACACCTGCATCGCCTCCTCGCCGGTATCGATGACGACCGCCTCGTCGCCCACTGCGGCAGCGCGACGGCCCT
>NZ_WNXE01000004.1:61206-62965 GCF_010993615.1 Arhodomonas sp. KWT
TTCGGCGCCCCGCGCATCGCGCGCTGGGAATGGCGCAACATCCCGCCGCTACGGCTGTACGTGTGGGACCGCCCGGCGGGTTGAACCGCCCCTGGGCAAGATCGTCCATTACCCCGTTCGTTTCGTCAATTCGCCCCTCCCGGACACGGCGCCAGACTGAACGTCCGGTTAACCGCGAGGAGGAGCGATCATGACCGAGACCACCATTCATCACTTCATCAACGGGGCGCTTCGCAGCGACGAGGGCGAGCGCCGTGCGCCGGTCTACAACCCCGCCACGGGCGAGCGTACCGCGGAGGTCGCGCTGGCAAGCGAGGCGCAGGTCCGCGAGGCCATCGACGCCGCCGAGGCAGCCCAGGCCGGTTGGGCCGCCACCCCACCGCTGCGCCGCGCACGGGTGATGTTCCGCTTCAAGCAGCTCATCGAGGAGAATGACGACCGCCTCGCCGAGTTGATCACCCGGGAGCACGGCAAGGTGTTCTCCGACGCCAAGGGCGAGGTCATCCGCGGCCTGGAGGTGGTGGAGTTCGCCTGCGGCATCCCCCACCTGCTCAAGGGCGAGCACTCCAGCAACGTCGGCACGGACGTGGACTCCTGGTCCATGCAGCAGCCGGTGGGCGTGTGCGCCGGTATCACGCCGTTCAACTTCCCGGCCATGGTCCCGATGTGGATGTTCCCGGTGGCGCTGGCCTGCGGCAATGCCTTCGTGCTCAAGCCCTCCGAGAAGGACCCGTCGGTGGCCCTGCTGCTCGCGGAGCTGCTGCGTGAGGCCGGGCTGCCGGACGGCGTGTTCAACGTCGTCAACGGCGACAAGACCGCCGTGGACACCCTGCTCACCGACGAGCGCGTGCGCGCGATCAGCTTCGTCGGCTCCACGCCCATCGCCCAGTACATCTACGAGACGGGCGCCGCCAACGGCAAGCGCGTGCAGGCCCTCGGCGGCGCCAAGAACCACATGGTGGTGATGCCCGACGCGGACCTCGACCAGGCGGTGGATGCCCTCATGGGCGCCGCCTACGGCTCCGCGGGCGAGCGCTGCATGGCGGTCTCCGTGGCCGTGCCCGTGGGCGAGGAGACCGCCGACCGGCTGGTCCAGCGACTGCGCGAGCGCACCGAGGGCCTGAAGGTCGGCAACGGCCTGGACCGCGACAACGAGCCGGACATGGGTCCGCTGGTGACCCGCGAGCACCTGGAAAAGGTGCAGGGCTACGTCGATGTGGGCGTCTCCGAGGGCGCGGAGCTGGTCGTCGACGGACGCAACCACACCGTCGCCGGCCACGAGAACGGCTTCTTCCTCGGCGGCTGCCTGTTCGACCGGGTGACCCCGGAGATGCGCATCTATCGCGAGGAGATCTTCGGCCCGGTGCTCTCGGTGGTCCGCGCCGCGGACTTCGACGAGGCCGTGGATCTGATCAACGCCCACGAGTTCGGCAACGGCACCGCGGTGTTCACCCGCGACGGCGACGCGGCCCGCACCTTCGCCCAGCGCATCCAGGTGGGCATGGTCGGCATCAACGTGCCGATCCCCGTGCCGATGGCCTTCCACAGCTTCGGCGGCTGGAAGCGCTCGCGCTTCGGCGTGCTCCACGCCCACGGCCCGGAGGCGGTGCGTTTCTACACCGAGATGAAGACGGTCACCGCGCGCTGGCCCAAGGGCGTGCGCGAGACCAACACGAACCATTTCAGCATGCCTACCATGTAACCACGTCCGGCACGCCGCCGGATCCCGGCCCGGCCGCCCTGCGCCGGGCCGGGCAGG
>NZ_WNXE01000004.1:63064-75297 GCF_010993615.1 Arhodomonas sp. KWT
TTCAGCATGCCTACCATGTAACCACGTCCGGCACGCCGCCGGATCCCGGCCCGGCCGCCCTGCGCCGGGCCGGGCAGTTTGGAGGCCGCCCCCTGCCCATCGCGCGTCACGCCACCGCCGCATCCGCGAACGGGACCGTCCGGGCCAGGACCCGTCAGCGGTCCGTGCCGTCCGGTTACGCGGTTACCACACGGTTGCGGCCGTCCCGTTTGGCGGCATAGAGCGCCGCATCGACCCGCTGCATCACGGCCTCCAGCGACTCCCCGGGCGCGCACTCCGCGACCCCGATGCTCACCGTAATCCGAACGTGGGTGCCGGCCACCGGCACGGTGAGGTCCGCCAGCGCGGCACGCAGCGTCTCCGCCCGCTCGGCCGCGCCTGCCGCACTGCAGTCGCCGAGCAGAACGATGAACTCCTCACCGCCCCAACGGCAGACCGTGTCCGCCTCACGGATGTGGCGGCGCACCGTGTCCACCACGCTGCGAATGACCTGGTCCCCCGCCTGGTGGCCGTGGGTGTCGTTGATCGCCTTGAACCGGTCGATGTCCACGCTCAGCACCGACACCGCCTCGCCCCGGCGGCGTGCGCTGCGCACCACCTGGTCGAAGACCATGCCGAAGACCTGGCGGCTCGCCGCCCCGGTGAGCGGATCGGTGGTCGCCATCTCCTCGAGACGGCGCTGATAGCCGCGCACGGTGATATAACCAAGCGTGAGCACCAGCACCGTGATCGCCAGCGAGATGGCCAGATTGACCGCCAGCGTGCGCTGGATCCGCGCCTCCGCGGCCGCATTGCTCTGCTCCACGACCAGGATCCAGTCCATCTGCGGCACCAGCCGGGTGTTGACGTAGACCGTCTCGGCGGCCCCCCGGTCGAAGCGGAACGAGGTGCTGGGACTCGTCAGGATCCGGGTGGCATAGGCCCCGAGCCCCTCGCGGTCGTGGATGTTCGGGGCCACATCGAAGGCACTGCCGTGCAGGGTCACGTCGCCCTCACGGTCGATGAAATAGATGCGGCGGCCGTAACGCCGCTGGTAATTCTCGATGAGATCGGCGACGGCGTTCACCGACAGGCCCACGCCGATGGCACCAAGATAATCACCGTCGTAGTCGAGCACACGGTAGTTCACGAAGATGCTCACCCGCCCGGGATTGGCCGTATCGGCATCCACGTTGATCTCGTAGCGATCGTGCATGTTGCGGACGCGGAAGTACCAGGCGTCCTGCGGGTCTTCCGGGCGGACGGTCTTGAGCACGCCGCGGGGGTGGTAGTAACGCCGGCTGCGCTCGGAGACGAAGAACGCGGTGATGGTGTCGTACTTCTTGCGCACCTCGCTGAGGTAGCGGGTCATCCGCTGGACGTTGTGCTCGCCGCCGATGGCCCAGTCGCGCACGAAGGTGTCATGGGCCATGAACGAGGAGATCAGCACCGAACGCAGGAGATCGCGCTGGATCTCGGAGTAGATGTTGTCGCTGGTCAGCGGCAGCGTCTCCTCGGCGACACGCTCGGCCAGCGAATCATGGGCGACGTAGTAGCTGATCAGGCTGGTGGCCACCAGTCCCGTCGCCACCAGCAGCGCGAGTGCCACCGCGAAGTAGATCTTTCTGCGCCGCATCCGGCCCGTTCCCCCCTCTGGTCGACGCGATCACCGTCCCACCGCGCCGCCGCCCCCGGCCGCGCTTATCTGGCAGGCGCGCCGAAGGTTACCACGCCCGGCTCCCCGGCGCTCCCGCCCTGCTCCACCGCCGCCAGCGGGTCCTCTCCCCCGTCCGTGGCGGCCCCGTCGGCGCGCAGGCCATGGAAATCGAACAGGTCGGTATCGGCCAGCTGGGAGGGCTGCACGTTCTGCATCGCGCGCAGCATGCTCGTGAGCCGTTTCGGGTCCTCCGCCTCCCACTGCCTCAGCATCGCCTTCACCGCCTGGCGCTTTAGGTTGGGCTGGGAGCCGCAGAGGCTGCAGGGGATGATCGGGAAGCCCTTGAGCTCGCTGTAACGCTCCGCGTAGGACTCGGGTACATGGGCCAGCGGCCGGATCACCACGTGACGGCCGTCATTGCTCTTGAGCTTCGGGGCCATCGCCGCCAGCCGCCCGCCATAGAACATATTCAGGAACAGCGTCTCGAGCATGTCGTCGCGGTGATGGCCAAGTGCGATCTTGGTCGCGCCGAGCTCCGAGGCGGTGCCGTAGAGGATGCCCCGGCGCAGCCGCGAGCACAGGCTGCACATGGTCTGGCCCTCGGGGATCACCCGCTTCACCGTACTGTAGGTATCACGCTCGACGATGCGGTAATCCACGCCGAGGCCGTCGAGATATGCCGGGAGCACGTGCTCGGGGAAGCCCGGCTGCTTCTGGTCGAGGTTCACCGCCACCAACTCGAAGCGCACCGGGGCCCGGCGCTGGAGCAGCCGCAGGACCTCCAGCAGGGTATAGGAGTCCTTGCCGCCGGAGAGGCAGACCATCACCCGGTCACCGTCCTCGATCATGCCGTACTCGCGGATCGCCTTGCCCGTGAGGTAGGTCAGGCGCCGCTCCAGGGTCTTGAGATTCATGGCCAACGTGTCAGATTCCGTTGTGTCGTTGACCGGCACGGGCACCGTTCAGTGGCGCCAGAACGCCGGCGTGAAGAGCACCATCAGGGTGAACACCTCGAGGCGGCCGAGCAACATGGCAAAGATGCCGAGCCACTTCACCATCTCCGGCATGCCCTTGAAGTTGCTCGCCACCTCTCCCAGGCCGGGACCGACCAGGTTGATGGTCGCCATCACCGCGCCGAACGCGCTCTCGAGGTCGAGCCCTGCCGCCATCATCAGGCCGGTGAGCACCAGTGAGGACAGCACGTAGAGGGTGTAGAAGCCCCACACGGAGTTCATCACGTTCTCGGCGACGGGCTTGCCGCCGAGCTTCACCGGCTGGGTGGCCCGGGGATGGATGAGCCGGAAGGTCTCCCGCGTACCCTGCTTGTAGAGCAGCACGATGCGGATGACCTTCATCCCGCCGGCGGTGGAACCTGCGCAGCCGCCGATGAAGCCCACCGCCGCGATCACCAGGGGGATGTAGACCGGCCAGTCGTTGAAGCCGGTGGTGGTGAAGCCGGTGGTGGTGATCACCGAGATCACCTGAAGTAGTGCGTGCCGCAGCGCCTCCCCGCCATTCGGGATCGCGCCCGTGACCACCAGGGTAACCGCGATCACCAGCGTCGCCACCGCAACGATGCCCAGGTACGCCCGTGTCTCCGTGTCCTGGAGGTAGCGCCGGGGGCTGCGGTAGCGCCACACGAAGAAGTGCAGCGCGAAGTTGATGCCGCCCAGCAGCATGAACACGTTCGCGACCATCTCGACGGCGACGCTGTCGTAATAGGCCAGACTCGCATCGTGGGTCGAATAGCCGCCGGTGGCGATGGTGCTGAAGGCATGGGCCACGGCGTCGAACGCCGACATGCCCGCGAGCCAGTAGCACACGGCACAGGCCACGGTGAGCCAGAGATAGACGTACCAGAGGGTGCGCGCGGTGTGCATGATCCGCGGGCTGATCTTGTCGTCCTTCATCGGCCCGGGCGTCTCGGCACGGTAGAGCGCCATACCGCCGACGCCGAGCATGGGGATGAGGGCGACGGCGAGCACGATCACACCCAGGCCGCCGAGCCACTGGAGCTGCTGGCGGTGGTAGAGCACCGACGGCGGCATGTTGTCCAGCCCGGTCATCACCGTCGCCCCGGTGGTGGTGAACCCGGAAACCGCCTCGAAGATCGCGTCGGTGAAGCCGAGGTGGGGGCCGAGCATGAACGGGATGGCGCCGAAGACGCCGAGCACGCTCCAGAACAGGGCCACCACCAGGAAGCCGTCCCGCGTGCGCAGCTCGCCGCGGTCGCCGCGCACCGGCAGCCACAGTGCCACGCCGGTCATGGCGGTGAGCGCGAAGGTCAGCAGGAAGATCACGACCTGCCCGTCACCGGCGATCAGCGCAACCATCGCCGGCGGCAGCGCGGTCACGCTGAACATCATGAGCAGCAGTCCGATCAGCTGCTGTATGGCTGCCCACTTCATCTCGACGCCGTCACACCCTGATTACCGGACGGGGGGCATTCTCGCTGCTGGCGGCCGTCATTGCCAGCGGTAAAGGAGATGACAACCTTCCGTCATGCCCCTGCCATGCGCCTGCGTCACCCTCGGCGGCAGTCACAACAGCGGGACACAGCGAGGTCCGAGATGGCCGCAACTACCCTGTCACGACGCGAGACCGGCCGCTTCACCGTGGACTGGGCGGACACCCCGGAGGCGGTCGAGGCCTGCCAGCGGCTGCGCTACCGCGTGTTCGCCGAGGAGCTCGGCGCCTCCGTGCACGCCGCCACCCCGGGGCTGGAGACGGACCGCTACGACCGCTGGTGCCGGCACCTGATGGTCCGCGACAATGCCAGCGGCGAGGTCGTCGCCTGCAGCCGCCTGCTCGACGACCACACCGCCAGGATGGCCGGCGGGTTCTACTCCGAGGCGGAGTTCGACATGGGCTTCGTCGGCGACCTGCCCGGACGCATCATGGAGCTGGGGCGTACCTGCGTCGACCCGGCATACCGCCGGGGCGCGAGTATCGCCACGCTCTGGTCCGGGCTCGCCGGCCACATCGTGGACGCCGGCTACGACTACCTTATCGGCTGCGCGAGCATCCCCGCCGGCGACGGCGGCCTCGCCACGGAGGCCCTGATGCGGCGCCTGCGCAGCCGCCACATGGCCCCCGAGCCCATGCGTGTACGCCCCCGGCACGGGATGCCGGCGCTGCCCGAGGGCGACCCCGTCACCATGGCGACGCGGGTGCCGCCGCTGCTCAAGGCCTACCTCTCACTCGGCGCGCGGATCTGCGGCGAGCCCTGCTGGGACCCGGATTTCCGGGTGGCGGACGTGTTCATCATCGTCGACACGCAGGCACTGTCCGCACGCTACGTGCGCCGTTTCCTCGGCATCGACGGCACCGCCATTCCCCACGCGGCCAGCGCCTGAGCGCGCTGCCCGCGCCGGCGGGGATATGCTATAACGCGGGGCTTTCGGAGCACGATGCCGGAGCCCCTATGGACCGACGGGTCGGGCGCGTCCTAGAGCGCGCCGGAGACATCATCCTCGGCAAGGATCACTCGATCCGACTGTCCCTCGCCTGCCTGCTGGCGGGCGGACACCTGCTCATCGAGGATCTTCCCGGCGTGGGCAAGACCACCCTCGCCCACGTCCTCGCCCGGCTGCTCGGACTGGAGATGCAGCGGGTGCAGTTCACCAGCGACCTGCTCCCCGCCGACATGCTCGGCGCCTCCATCTACGATCGCGAGGTCCGCGGTTTCCACTTCCACCCCGGACCCGTTTTCACCCAGCTGCTGCTCGCCGACGAAATCAACCGCGCCACCCCGAAGACCCAGAGCGCGCTGCTCGAGGCAATGGAGGAGCACCAGGTCACCGTGGACGGCACCACCCATGCGCTGCCGGCCCCGTTTTTCGTCATCGCCACCCAGAATCCGGCGGACCAGACCGGCACCTACCCGCTGCCGGAATCGCAGCTCGACCGCTTCCTCATGAGCCTGGCCCTGGGTTATCCGGACCACGCGGCCGAGCGCGAGCTGCTGCTGGGCGCGGACCGGCGGCGGCTGATCGACGCCGAGCCGCCGGTCCTCGGCGACGGCGATCTGGACAGCCTGCGAGCGGCCGTCCACCGGGTCCATGTCGCCGGCGCCCTGGTGGACTACGTCCAGGCACTGCTGCGCGCGACCCGGTACGGCGACCGCCCCGGCGGGCTCTCGCCCCGGGCGGGGCTCGCACTCATGCAGGCCGCCCGGGCCTGGGCGTTCACGGGTGGGGACACCGCGGTGCTGCCGGAGCACGTCCAGGCGGTCTTCCCCCAGGTCGCCGCTCACCGCCTCCAGCACCCCGGCGAGGGACTGGCCGCGGCCCGCGAGCGCTGCGGCGCGCTGCTGGCGGACGTACCGATCCCGTGATCGACCTGCCGCTGTGGGTCCGGGGCTGGCTGCGACGCCGCCACGGGGACACCCGCGCCCGGGTGACGCTCCACTACCGCCGGGTCTACATCCTGCCCACGGCCCAGGGCTGGTTCTTCGCCGCCCTCGTGGTGATCATGTGGCTGGCCGCAACCAACTACCGTCTGAACCTCGGCTTCGCCCTGACCTACCTGCTCGTCGGTATCGGCGTGGCCGCCATGCACCGCAGCTACCGCAATCTCGCGGGCCTGACCCTGGAGCCGGGCAACCCGGGCCCGCTCTTCGCCGGCGGCACCGCACGCTTCCCGGTCACCCTGATCAACGACACCCCGCGGGGACGAGTCGCTATCGTGCTCGACGCCGGCGACGGAGGCGTCGCCGAAGACGTCGGGTCCCACAACCAGACCGTCGTCGGCGTGCCCCGGCCGGCACCCCGCCGCGGCCGCCTGACCGCCGGACGAATCCGCGTGACGACCCGCCATCCCGGCGGCCTGTTCCAGGCCTGGAGCTGGATCGAGCCGGACCGCGCCGCCGTGATCTATCCGCTGCCGGAGGCGCATCCGCCGCCGCTGCCCGCCGGGAGAACCGGCGACGGCGGGGCGGCCAGCGACACCTCGGAAGAGGACTACGCAGGCCTGCGCCGCTACCGCACCGGCGACCCGCTGCCGCGCATCGCGTGGAAGGCGAGCGAGTCCGTCGGCGAGCTCCACACCAAGGTGTTCTCCGGTACCCGCGGTGTGCAGCGCCGGCTCGCCTGGGGCGACGCCCCCGGACTCGCCCCTGAGGCCCGGATCGCGCGGCTCGCCGCCTGGATCGAGATGGCCCACGCACGGGGTGAGGCCTACACGCTGATCCTGCCCGGCTGCTCCCTCGGCCCCGGCCACGGTGAGCGCCACCGCCACGACTGCCTGACCGCACTGGCGCTGCTACCGTTATGAGCACAATCAGCGCCGTCGACCGCCGCACCCTGTTCTGGGCGATAGCCTTGATCGCCGGTGTCCTCGTCCCGCACCTGTTCGCCCTGCCGCCGGCGATATCCACGGCCATCGCCGCATTGCTCGGCTGGCGGCTGTGGATCGGTGTGCGCGGCTATCATCTGCCACGCCGGCTCACCCGTGTGGCCCTGACCGCCGCCGCCCTGGCCCTGGTCGCAGCGCAGTTCGCCACTGTCGTCGGGCCGGAGGCGGGCGTCGCACTACTCACCCTGATGGGGGCACTGAAGACACTGGAGATGCGTGGACGCCGCGATCTACGCATCGTCGCCTACCTCGCGGTGTTCCTTGCACTGACGGCCTTCCTCGATGACGAGTCGCTGCCCATGGGCGCCTATCTCCTGGCGACCGCCTGGGCGGCCACCGCGCTGCTCATTGCCGCCGGACGGGCGACGGGCGCCGGAATCGTCCGGGCGGACCTGCGTACCGCCGGTGCACTCACCGGGCAGGCGGTGCCGGTCATGCTGATCCTGTTCGCGCTCTTTCCACGCCTGCCGGGACCGTTATGGGCCCTTCCCGACGACGGCGGCACCGGGGTCACGGGCATCTCCGATACGATCCGCCCCGGCGACCTCAGCCGGCTCAGCCGCTCCGATGAGGTGGCCTTCCGGGTCCGCTTCCCCGACGGCCCGCCCCCACCGCCCGGGCAGCGCTACTGGCGGGGACCGGTGTTCGCCGCCTACGACGGTGTTACCTGGCGCCGGGGCGAGCGCCCGCCGCGCACGGTCTCCGTGAGCCGCGACGGGCCGATCCGCACCCAGGTGGTCACCCTCGAGCCCCACCGGCAGCGCTGGCTCTACGCCCTCGACCTGCCCGGCGGGGTCAGTGCAGACGTACAGCGCACGCCGGCGCTGGAATACCTCGCTGACGAGCCCGTCGCCTCACTGCGCCGCTACCGGGCTCGCTCCTTCGCCCCCGGACGCGTAGAGCCGGACCTGCCCGCCCGGGTGCGCCGGCGCTACACGCGGCTGCCCCCGGACGCGCATCCACGCGCCCGCGCCCTCGCCCGGCGCCTGCGCGACGGGGCGTCGGGCACTGCCGCGTTCGTCGACGCCGCGCTGGCATGGCTGCGCGAGCGCCCGTTCGTGTACACGCTGAGCCCGGGCCGCCTCGACGGTGATCGCATCGACCGTTTCCTGTTCGATACCCGTCGTGGTTTCTGCGAGCACTTCGCCAGTGCCTTCGCCGTGCTGATGCGTGCCGGCGGGGTGCCGGCCCGGCTGGTGGCCGGGTACCTGGGCGGCGGGCGTCCGGACGGGGCGGATTACCTGGTGGTCCGCCAGTCCGACGCCCATGCCTGGGTGGAGGTATGGCTGCCCGGTGACGGCTGGCAGCGCGTCGATCCGACCGTGGCCGTCGCCCCGGCCAGGGCCAGTGACGGGCTGGCGGCGTCGGTCCCGGCGGACGATCCGGTACCGCTCATGGCGCGCGGCGGCGATGGCGGTGTGCTGCGCGCGATGCGACTGGCTTGGGAGCAGGTCGACGTGATGTGGAACCGCTGGGTGCTGACCTACGGCCCGCGGGCCCAGCAGGGACTGTGGCAGCGCCTCGGCCTGACCCGGCCGTTGACCGTAGGGCTCGGCGTACTGGGGGCCCTTGGCGCCGTTGCGGCCGTCTATGCGCTCTGGGGCCTGCATCGCCGACGGGCGGCGGAGGATCCGCTATCGCGGGCCTGGCGCCGTATCCGCGCCCGTCTCCTGCGCGCGGGCATCCCCCTGGAAGCGGGGGACGGTCCGCATACGGTGGCACGGCGGGCCGATGACGCCGATGAGGCGCTGGGTGCCGTGGTCGCCGCACTCGCGCGCGACTACGTCCGGCTTCGCTACCGCGAACGCGGCGACACCGCCGAGCGTGCCGCGTTCATCCGCCGGGCCCGGCGCTTTCGCGCACGTCCTCTTCGAGGGCGGCGATGATCGCCGGGTCCGCAGCGAGCGTCTCCAGGGTGATGCCGTCAAGCAGAGTATAGAGCTGGCCGGATAGCTCCGACCACAGGTCGTGGGTGAGGCACTGGGCCGCTGCGTCGTCGTCGGCGGCGCCATCGCCACCGGCCGGATCCACGGCGCTAACCACCGCCGCGACGCTGATTCCGGAGGCCGGCCGTGCCAGCCGGTAACCGCCCCCCGGGCCGCGCACACCGGTCACCAGGCGCGCACGGCGCAGCGCGGCAAAGAGCTGCTCGAGGTAGGAAAGCGAAATGCCCTGCTCCGCGCCAAGCTCCGCCAGGCTCGTCCGCCCGCCGGGCTCGCGCAGGGCGAGCACCGTCATCGCCGTGACCGCATAGCGTGCCTTGGAGGTCAGCCGCACCGCCGGCTCCGGTCAGACGCTCCAGCGCCGTGCCAGCGGCCGGTACGCCGGGGGTTCGCCGAGCACCGGCATGAACGAGTGGCCCTCACCCAGACAGTACCGCAGCCAGCGGTTCAGGAACCGGTTCACCTCCCAACGCCAGGCCATGCTGCCCGTCTCGGGCCCGCGACAGTCGCGGCGGAAGCCGCTCAGGCACGAGTCCGGCAGGACTTCCGCGACTCGGGCATCGTGGTAGATGCGGACCCGCAGATCCGGCGTCACCTCGGCGGTATCCCCGCGATGGAAGTGATGGGTCAGCACCACGCTCGTGGTGTAGGCGCAGCGCTCGACCACCCGTAGATGCAGATCGGGGGTGCCGGGCACGCGGGAGACCACGCAGTCGCCATTGCGGTCCGGTTCCGGGAGGAGCCGGCGCATGTAGATGTAGTTGTTCTCATAGAGCTCCATCAGCGCGGCGAAGCTGCGCTCGCCACGGGAAGCCGGAACGGTTTGCGGGGTCTCGATCATCATGTCGCGGATAGTATCACAGCGCCCCAGCGTGCATGTCCCACCGGAGGCCGGCTCCCCCGGCGTCACCCGGGTCGGTGCCGACCGTTGCCGTCCGTCGTCGGCATACGACCACACCGGCGGGCGCTGGGCACCCCGCACCCCGAAGCACCCCGGAGGCCGTACCACTGCCGCACCGTAAGGCGCCTTCGATCAGCTCGCCCTATAGGTTAAGTGGAAAGCCACGCCGTTTTTTAATAAAGTCGCCGGCGCAGCTGCCGGTTATGGATGATCGTGGTCGCGATCTCCTCGATGGACATCGCGGTGGTGTCGGCCATCGGCAGCTTCTCGCGCTCGAACAGGCCCTCGGCCCGGGCGACCTCGTACTGACACTGGCGCAGCGAGGCGTAACGGCTGTCCGGACGGCGCTCCGAGCGGATCCGCGAGAGACGGTCCGGACGGATGGTCAGCGCGTAGAGCTTGCGTCGGTGCGGGCGGATGATGGAGGGTAAGCGCCCGCCGAGGAGGTCCTCCTCCGTGAGCGGGTAGTTGGCGGCATAGATGCCGTACTGCAGCGCGAGGTAGATGCAGGTGGGCGTCTTGCCCGAACGCGAGACGCCGACGAGGATGACATCGGCCTGATCGTAGTGACGCACCACCGCCCCGTCGTCGTGCGAGAGCGCGTAGTTCATGGCGTCGATGCGCACATCATAGCGCTGATTGTCGATCATGCCGTGGGAACGCCCGATGGTATGGCTGGAACGCTCACCGAGCTCCTGCTCCATGGGGGCGATGAAGGTGTCGAAGAAGTCGAAGACCAGCGCATCGACGTGCTGCAGGCGCTCGCGGATCTCCGGGGCGATGACGGTGCTGAACACAATGGAACGCAGGCCGTTGACGCGATTGGCCTCCTCGACACGCCGAACCGCCTGGTCGGCGCGCTCGGGGCTGTCCGTGAACGGCAGCGTAATATGATCGAACTCGTCGTTGAATTGCGTAAGCAGGCTGTGGCCGAGTGTCTCGGCGGTAATGCCGGTTCGGTCGGAGATGAAGAATACGGCGCGTTTTCCTGCCATCCTCGCCTCGCGGGGGTTGGTTGATCGTGCGCGATCACCTTAAACGCGCCGTGGCGCCGGCGGAAGCCCGCGGGGCCCGCCACCGCGGCGTCGGCGTCCCGTACGCAGCCGGTCTGACAATCTGGGAGGCATTACATTGACCGAATACGTTGTCTGGTTCGAGTCCCTGGGCATGCAAGACGTCGACCGCGTCGGCGGCAAGAACGCATCCCTCGGGGAGATGATCAGCCATCTCGCCGCCGCCGGCGTCCAGGTGCCGGGAGGCTTCGCCACCACTGCCGGCGCGTACTGGAAATTCCTTGATGACAGCGGTCTGCGCTCGCGCATCAACGACGAGCTGGAAGGCCTCGACGTCGACGACGTCGAGCAGCTCATGGCCGTGGGCGCGCGGATCCGCAAGATGATCGTGGAGACGCCCTTCCCCGCCGAGCTCGAGGAACAGATCACCGCCGCCTACCGCGACCTCGAGAAACGCGTGGGCAAGTCGGATATGGCGGTCGCCGTGCGCTCCTCCGCCACCGCCGAGGACCTGCCGGACGCCTCCTTCGCCGGCCAGCAGGAGACCTTCCTCAACGTGCGCGGGCTCGACAACGTCCTCCTCGCGATCAAGGACGTCTTTGCTTCGCTGTTCAATGACCGCGCGATCTCCTACCGCGTCCACCAGGGCTTCGAGCACGAGCAGGTCGCCCTGTCGGCGGGCATCCAGGAGATGGTGCGCTCCGACGTCGGCGCCGCCGGCGTGATGTTCACCATGGACACCGAGTCCGGCTTCCGCGACGTGGTGTTCATCACCTCGTCCTACGGCCTCGGCGAGACCGTGGTCCAGGGTGCGGTGAACCCGGACGAATTCTACGTGCACAAGTCCACGCTGGAGGCCGGCCGCCCGGCGATCCTGCGCCGCATCCTCGGCGGCAAGGCCATCAAGATGGTCTACAGCGGCGAGACCGGTCACGGCAAGAGCGTGCACACCGTCGAGGTCGCTGAGGGCGAGCGCAACCGCTACTCCCTCACCGACGCCGACGTCGAGGACCTCGCCCGCCAGGCGCTGATCATCGAGAAGCACTACGGCCGGCCCATGGACATCGAGTGGGGCAAGGACGGCGAGACCGGCCGGCTATACATCCTCCAGGCCCGCCCGGAGACGGTGAAGAGCCGCGACGGCGGCCAGGTGCTGCAGCGCTATCAGCTCAAGGAGCGCGGCCGCGTGGTCGCCACCGGCCGCGCCATCGGCCAGCGCATCGGCGCCGGTCGCGCCCGGGTCGTCGACAGTATCGACGACATGCACAGCGTCGCCCCCGGCGACGTCCTCGTCACCGACATGACCGACCCCGACTGGGAGCCGATCATGAAACGCGCCGCGGCGATCGTGACCAATCGCGGCGGACGGACCTGCCACGCAGCGA
>NZ_WNXE01000004.1:75394-77104 GCF_010993615.1 Arhodomonas sp. KWT
TCAGATGGCCGGCTACGACGACCCGGTGCAGTTCTACGTGGACAAGCTCGCGGAGGGCATCTCCACGCTGGCCGCGGCGTTCTGGGACAAGCCGGTGATCGTGCGCATGTCGGACTTCAAGTCCAACGAGTACGCCAACCTCATCGCCGGCACGCAGTACGAGCCGGACGAGGAGAACCCGATGATCGGGTTCCGCGGCGCCTCGCGCTACATTTCGGACACCTTCCGGGCCTGCTTCGAGCTGGAGTGCCGCGCACTCAAGAAGGTGCGCGACGAGATGGGACTGACCAACGTCTGGATCATGATCCCGTTCGTGCGCACCGTCGACGAGGGCCAGCAGGTGGCGGACCTGCTCGCCGAGAACGGTCTCAGGAAGGGCGAGAACGGCCTCAAGCTCATCATGATGTGCGAGGTGCCCTCCAACGCCGTGCTCGCCGATGAGTTCCTCGAGATCTTCGACGGCTACTCCATCGGCTCCAACGATCTCACCCAGCTCACGCTGGGCCTGGACCGCGATTCCAGCCTCGTAGCCGAGCGCTTCGACGAGCGCGACCCGGCGGTCAAGGCGATGCTCCACATGGCCATCCAGGCCGCCCGGCGCAAGGGCAAGTACGTGGGCATCTGCGGCCAGGGCCCGTCGGACCATCCGGACCTCGCCCGCTGGCTGATGGACGAGGGCATCGAGAGTGTCTCCCTCAACCCGGACTCGGTGGTGGAGACGTGGCTGTTCCTGGCCGGCAAGGAAGCCCCGACAGGCTGACCCGCCCCTGGCGACAGACCGCGCCGGCCCTTCCGGGGCCGGCGCGCGCCTTATCTCCGTTCCACGGGCCGTATCGAGCCGAACCCACCCGCCGCACAGGCGTATCCGCGACACGCCCGGACTCGATGCCCTGATCGTGCGCATGATCGAGTAGCCTGCTTATAATCACACCCGCCGGCCGCCCCCGCGCGACCGGCATCCGATCGACCGGCATCCGGAGCCACCCATGGACGCTGCCACCACAACCGCCACCGCCCCGGAGCGGACGCACACCGTCCGCCTCACCGGAATGAGCTGGGCCCATTTCCTCAACGACGGCGCGGCCAACTACCTGCCCGGCGTGCTGCCGGCGATCCTGGTATCGCTGAATCTCTCCGTCGCCCTCGCCGGGACGATCATGGCCGCCCTGTTGATGGGCCAGGCGCTGCAGCCGCTGGTGGGGCTGCTCGCCGACCGCCTCGGCGGCCGGGTCATGATCGCGCTGGGACTCGCGGGCTCGTCGCTCGGCGGCGCACTGGTTGGGCTGACCACCAGCTTCTGGACCCTGGTCGCCGTACTGGTCCTGATCGGCATCTCCAACTCGTTCTTCCATCCCCAGGCGCTGGCCGGTGTGCGCCGCCTCGGCGGCGACCGGCCGGGCACCGCAATGTCGGTATTCCTGGTCGGCGGCGAGGTTGGCCGCGGCGTGTGGCCGGCGATCGCGAGCTGGGTCGTCGTGGAGTGGGGTCTGGGCTATCTGTGGGTGCTCGCGCTGCCCGCCCTGCTCACCCTGCCTTTCCTCTTCGGCCTGGCGCCGCACCTGCCTCCGCGCACACCGGACGCCACGCCGATCCAGTGGCGTCGTCACATCGGGCCACTGTCACGGCTGGTGGTGTTCTCGGCGCTGCGCTCGCTCGTGATCCTGTCCGTGGTGACCTACGTGCCGTTGATGTGGACCGGTGCAGGCGGCT
>NZ_WNXE01000500.1:0-1183 GCF_010993615.1 Arhodomonas sp. KWT
TCGCGCTCGAGCAGCCGCCGGGCCTCGGCGAGGTTGGCGGCGCTGCGCGCCTGGATGTCCATGCGCCCGAGCGTGAGCTCGGCGAGGTCGCGGATGTCCGCCTCGTCGTCGACGATCAGCGCCTGCGGTCTGTTCATGCCTGCCCTCCCTGCTGTGCTCCGTCCGGCGCCGCGAAGGTAACCCGAAAGCACGTCCCTGTCTCCTCCGGGCGCAGCTCGATGCGGGCGCTGTTGGCCTCGCAGAGTTCGCGGGAGAGGTAGAGGCCGAGGCCGGTGCCGCCGCGGCGGCTGGTGGCGAAGGGCTCGAAGAGGTGGTCCCGGATCTCGGCGTCGATGCCCGGGCCGTTGTCCCGCACCTCCAGGTACGGCGCGCCGCGTTCGTCGCGGCCGGTGACCACGGTCACCGCCGGGTGCTCGCCGGCGTGGTCCATGGCGTTGCGCAGCAGGTTCTCCAGGACCTGGCGCATGTGGGAGCGGTCGAAAAGGGCGGCGATCGCCGTGGCCTGAACCTCCACCTCGCCGCCGCTGAACGCCGCCCGCCACTCCGAGACCACCTGGGGCACCCATTCGGCCAGATCGACCGTCTCGCGCTGGGCGGGGGAGCGGCGGGAGAGCTGGAGGACGTTCTCCACCGTCTCGTTCAGCCGCCGGCTCTGCTTGGTGATGATCCCCACCAGCCGGCGGTCGCCGTCCTGCAGGTAGTCCGCCTCGCCGAGGAGCTGGGTGGCCTGCATGATCGCCGACAGCGGATTGCGGATCTCATGGGCGATGCTCGCGGTCAGCCGGCCCATGGACGCGAGCTTGGCCTGCTGGATCTGGGCACGCACCGCGGTGAGGTCCTCGAGGAAGAGCAGTGTCCCGCCGCGCTGGCTGTCGCCCACGGGGACGAACCGGGGCAGGTAGTCGATGCCGCTGACGGTGATCGGTGTGCGCTCGGTGTTCCCGCCCGCCTCGAACGCCCGCTGCAGGGCGGGTGCGCGTTCCGCCAGGGTGGGGGTCTCGCCGTCGAGGCTACCGATGATGCCGGCGGCCAGGCGGTTGGCCAGGCGGATGCGGCCGTCGCGGTCCAGGGCGATCACCCCGGTATCCAGTCGCTGGACGATGTGCGCGTTGAGCGCCTCCAGGTTGGCCACGTCGAGGCCGCGCTCGGCGGCCAGCGCCTCACTCTCCCGGGCGCGGCGGGC
>NZ_WNXE01000501.1:0-1180 GCF_010993615.1 Arhodomonas sp. KWT
CCGAGGTCGAGGGCGATGACTGGCGCAGCCACCAGCACGAGGCCCTGACCTCGGCGCTGGCGGAGCTCGACGAGCGCAGCCGCGACATCATCGCGCGGCGCTGGCTCAACGACGGCAAGGCGACCCTGCAGTCCCTGGCGGACCAGTACGGCGTCTCCGCCGAGCGCATCCGCCAGCTCGAGAAGAACGCCCTCGGCAAGCTCCGCGGGGCCATGGGCGGGGCGGCGGCGGCCTGAGTCCGTCGCCGCCCGGCGACGGCGGCATCCTCAGGGGGTGCTGCCGTCGAAGCCCTCCCCCCAGGGCCAGCTCCGCTCGTTGAGACAGCGGAGCAGATCCGCGTCGGTCATCGCCTCCAGCTCCCGCTCGGCCTCCAGCCACGTCGCCGACTCCAGCGGCGCCTGACACGCCCCACCGCCGCTCTGCGGCATGAAAAGCACCATGTGCACCCCGTAGGACTCGCGCCCCACGAAGGCGGTCCAGCTGCGTCCGTCGTCCGCGGTAATCGTTCGCATCGCCCGTCGCTCCACGCCGGCCGTGTATGTCCCCGGGCGCCGGGCCCGGTCCGTCAGGGAATGGACGTCTTTCCCTAGAGCAGCCCGCGCTCGGCGAAGCTCACCACCTCACCGTCGCCGACCACGAAGTGGTCCAGCACCCGCACGTCCACCAGCGCCAGCGCGTCGCGCAGGCGCCGCGTGATCTGCTCGTCCGCCCCGCTCGGTTCCGCGACGCCGGAGGGGTGATTGTGGGCCACGATCACGGCGGCCGCGTTGTGCGCCAGCGCCCGGCGCACCACCTCCCGCGGGTGGACCTGGGCGGCGTCGATGGTGCCGCGGAACAGCTCCTCGAAGGCGATCACCCGGTGACGGTTGTCCAGGAACAGCGCGGCGAACACTTCCGCGGACTGGTGGCGCAGCCGCGCGGTGAGGAACAGCCGCGTATCGCCGGGGCTGGTGAGCGCGTCCCCGCGTACCAGCCGCTCGTGGAGATGGCGCCGGGCCATCTCCAGTACCGCCTGAAGCTGGGCGAACTTCGCCGGCCCCATGCCCGGGTGGGCAGCGAACCGGTCCTGGTCCGCCTCCATGAGCCCGCGCAGCCCGTCGAAGGCCGCGAGCATCTCCCGGGCCACGTCCACCGCCGTGCGCCCCTGCCGTCCGGTGCGCAGGAATATCGCCAGCAGCTC
>NZ_WNXE01000502.1:0-1179 GCF_010993615.1 Arhodomonas sp. KWT
TGGTGGCCTCCCGGCCATTCCAGCGATAGCCGGGCAACGGCAGAGACGCCAGGGCGTATCCATGACGGGGGACGCCCTCCGAGCGAGCGGTCCGTGACGGTGGCCCACCAAAGGCAAACGCCGTAGCCCGGGGGCTACGGCGTTATCAAGGAGGGGAAAGGAGTCAGGTCAGGGCCCGGGGGCGTCCCTGGGGAGCCCCGGGCTCCGTCAGTGTCGCGTGGCGTTACTCGGGGACGGACATCACCCGCGACAATGACACCGGCCTTAGCCGGAGACGCTATCGCTCACCGGGCTGACCTTGCCGTAGTACACGCGGCCGTCCGTCTTCACAGCGCGCACCGGCTCGGTCGTCGGCCCCGACCGCACGGGATTGATGTCCTGCTCCATCAGCTCACCGCCGAGCAGCCGCGGGTCGATATCCGCGTCCGCCGGGCCGGCGAAGTGAGCCGACAGCCCCGCATCGGCCTGAACACCGGCCGGGGTGAGGTCCTGCGGCGAAACCCGGCCGCCGAGCGTTCCGTTGTTACCCACGGAAGCGGCACCGGCAGTGGCGGAGCCAAGGCCCAGGGTGATGGCTGCGGCGAGTGCGGTAATGGTCGTCTTGGTCATGGTAATGCCTCCTGTGATTTCTCATTCCCAAAGAACGATAGCATCCTATCATAATAGTTCGTAAACGGACTATATGTGCGCTATTAAAAATGGCGATCGTGACGATTGAGCGTGTATTCACGGCGAATCCTGCCAGGACCGCTGGTACTGCGGCTGGAAGCCGTCGAATTCAATGCCCGGTTCGCCTCGCATCGGTATCGGGGCAGGAGATGGACATACGCAAGGGATGAACGGCGCAGCCGCGGTTCGGGATTCAACCGCCACCGGAATGGAGCGCCGCGCTCACGATCGGACCATGGACCAGCGAAGGACGCAGCATTGGCACACGCCGCTGCGAGTCGGGAGGCGCGGATGTATGGATACGCCAGGAGAACAGTTCCGGGAGGGAGAGGAATGGTGGCTACGGGTGGATTCGAACCACCGACTCCCACATTATGAGTGTGGTGCTCTAACCAACTGAGCTACGTAGCCACGGTATCGCGTTCAGCGAGCGCGTATTTTTGCCTCGGTGACCCGCGCTGTCAAGCGCGGGCCAGCACGCGCTCCTGCGGTGAACGGCCTACGGGGGGC
>NZ_WNXE01000503.1:0-1176 GCF_010993615.1 Arhodomonas sp. KWT
GTCGGCGATCGCGACCGCGGACCCCAGGCGCAGCGGCGTGGAGCCGCTGCCGCCGTCGCTGGCGGCGAGATTGAACGTGCTGTTGATCCTGCGGGTGAGGAAGTCCAGGTACGGCGCCTGGAGCCGGTACGACGCCTTCACGTCCCGGGCGAGCCAGTCGACGAAACCGGCACCGGCCTTGGCGCGGGCGCTGTTACGCTGCGCATCCACCAGGTCCAGGGCCTGCACCGAGAGGTCCCCGCCGGCGGAGAGGTCGGACCGGAAGACCGCCCTGGTGGTGCTGTCGTAGTCGGCAACGGCGACGGCCGGTGCCGCGACGGCCCCCTTGCCGATGGCCGAAAAGCTGACGTCGTTCGTCAGCGACTGCCGGGTGAAGGCATTGACCAGGACATCGGAGTCGTTGGTGGTATTCAGCGTCACGCCATCGTCGACCAGCGCGGTGGTCTCGCTGCTGGTGACCGCCACCCCCAGGGCGAAGCCCATGGTCGTCAGGGCGTTGCCCTCGGCGTCGTGCTGGTTGATCGCCTCCGCGCTCTGGCGGAGGGTGTTCTCGCTGCTGGCGGTGACGTCCAGGTCGCCGTCGACATTGACCGTCGCGCCGGAGTCGATGCGCGCGCTGGTGGTCCCGTCGAGCTCGCCGTAGGCCACGCCCATGTTGAACGGGATCGCCTTGTTGTAGGCACCGAAATCGCCGTCGGCGCCGTTGTCGACGCGGCGCACGGCGTCCGCGTCGACGGACACGTCGCGTTCGGCGGTCAGGGTCGCCGTGCCCTTGACGGTGACCTCGGCGTCGGAGCGGGCGATGGAGACCGCCACCATGTCCTGCACGGCCTGGAGCTGGTCCGGATCATCACTGGGAATGGCGTCCACCAGACCGCTGAAGCCGTCGCGGCCATAACCCTGAAGACGCTCATAGAGCGACGAGAAGTTGCTGGCATCGTCGGTGATCTCGAGCACGCCGGACAGGAAGGACGGCGAGACCTCGGCGAAGCTGCCGGCATCGAGGGTGATATCCCGGCCCCTGAGTGTGCCGGCCACGGTCACGGTGGCACTGGCATCCGCCTCGCCGGCGAGCTGGACGTCGCTGGCGGCGGCGGTGATGGTGAGATCGCCGGATGCCGACGCCTCCTGCGCGTTGCGCGCGTTGACCAGCGCCCCCGCGGCCACCGTCACGGT
>NZ_WNXE01000504.1:0-1172 GCF_010993615.1 Arhodomonas sp. KWT
TGCTGGGGACGGATCAGCAGGAAGTAGAAGATGACGATCAGGGCAACGGGAAAGATCAGACTGGTGAGCGTACCGCCCGGTGCGGCCCCGCCCTGCCCCTGGGCCAGGGCATCGGAAATCAGGAAGTCCATACGAGTCTCCTCGATATCATTGACGTATCAACTCCGCGGCCACCGCCTCCCGGGTGACCCGCAAAGTCGCGCATTATGTCACAGCCCCCGGCGCTTGGCGTAGAACGACGCCGCCCAGTCCTCGAAGCGGTCCGCCTCGATCGCCGAACGGATTCCCGTCATCAGCCGCTGGAAATAGTACAGGTTGTGCAGGGTGTTCAGCCGTGCCCCCAGGATTTCCCTGCAACGGTCCAGGTGCCGCAGGTAGGCCCGTGAGTAGTGTCGACACGTATAACAGCCACAGGTTTCATCGATGGGTCGGATATCTTCCGCGTGGCGCGCATTGCGGATGCGAAGCACCCCGGTCTCGGTGTAGAGAAAGCCGTTGCGCGCGTTACGCGTGGGGATGACGCAGTCGAACATATCCACGCCGCGGCGCACCGCCTCGACGATGTCTTCCGGCTTGCCCACGCCCATGAGATAGCGCGGATGGCCGGCGGGCAGCTGGGGCTCCAGGTGCTCGAGCACGCGGTGGCGCTCCTCGGCGGGCTCACCCACGGCGAGGCCGCCGATGGCATAGCCGTCGAAGCCGATCTCCGTGAGCCCCTGGAGCGAGGCCGTGCGCAGACCCTCGTGGACCCCGCCCTGAACGATGCCGAACAGGGCGTTGGTATTGCCGAGCTCGTCGTGACGGGCCCGCGAGCGGGCCGCCCAGCGCAGCGAGCGCTCCATCGAGGTGCGCGCCTCGGCCTCGCTCGCCGGATACGGCGTGCATTCGTCGAAGATCATCACGATGTCCGAGCCGAGGTCGTGCTGCACGGTCATCGACTCTTCCGGCCCCATGAACACCTTCGCCCCGTCCACCGGCGAGCGGAAGTGCACGCCGGCCTCGGTGATCCGGCGCGTCCGGCCCAGGCTGAACACCTGGAAGCCGCCGGAGTCGGTGAGGATCGGCCCGTCCCAGCCCATGAAGTCGTGGAGATCGCCGTGGGCACGAATGATCCGCGTGCCCGGCCGGAGCCAGAGGTGGAAGGTGTTGCCGAGGATGATGCCGGCGCCGAG
>NZ_WNXE01000505.1:0-1172 GCF_010993615.1 Arhodomonas sp. KWT
AGGCCGCCGTGGCCCTCCGGGTCCGGCTGCACCAGCCCCTGGGCGAGCATCTGCCGGATCAGCGACTGCCACGTGCCGCGGGCGAGGTCGCGGCCGATGCCGTAGGTGGAGAGGCGGTCGTGACCGAGCTCGCCGATGCGCGCGGCGGTGCCGCCGGTGAGGACCTCGATGATGTGATTGGCACCGAAGCGCTGGCCCGTGCGGTAGATGCACGAGAGCAGCTTCTGCGCGGCCTCGGTGGCGTCCCAGGTCTCCGGCGGATCGAGGCAGTTGTCGCAGTTGCCACACGCACCCGGATGGCTTTCGTCGAACCAGCCGAGCAGGGCCTGGCGCCGGCAGCCGGTGTGCTCGCAGAAGCCGAGCAGTGCCTCCAGGCGCTGGCCCTCCAGGCGCTTGTGGCGCTCGTCCGCCTCGGAGTCCTCGAGCATGGCGCGCAGGCGGTAGACGTCGCGGGTGCCGTAGAGCAGCAGTGCCTCGGCGGGCAGGCCATCGCGCCCGGCGCGGCCGGTCTCCTGGTAGTACGCCTCCAGGCTCTTGGGCAGGTCCATGTGCACCACGAAGCGCACGTCCGGCTTGTCGATACCCATGCCGAAGGCGATGGTCGCCACCATCACGATGCCGTCCTCGCGCAGGAATCGGCGCTGGTGGGTCTCGCGCAGGCTGGCGGGCAGGCCGGCGTGGTAGGGCAGGGCGTTGACGTCCCGGGCCATCAGCCACTCGGCGACGTCCTCCGTGGCACGACGGCTCATGCAGTAGATGATGCCGGACTCGCCCGGGTGAGCGTCGCGGATGAACTCCAGGATCTGCTGGCGTGCCCGCTCCTTGGCGCGGATGCGGTAGCGGATGTTGGGCCGGTCGAAGCTCGCGACGAAGGTCTCCGCCCCGTCGGGCAGGAGATTGCGCTCGATCTCGCCGCGGGTGCGGGCGTCCGCCGTGGCGGTGAGGGCCACCAGCGGCACGTCCGGGAAGCGCTCGGCGATGCGGCCGAGCTGGAGATATTCCGGGCGGAAGTCGTGGCCCCACTGGGAGACGCAGTGGGCCTCGTCGATGGCGAACAGCGCGATGCGCTGGCGCTCCAGCCGCGGCAGCAGGCCGCCGCCGAGCAGGCGCTCCGGGGCGACGTAGAGCAGGTCCAGCTCGCCGGCTGCGAGGTCGCGCTCGCAGCGCTCGCG
>NZ_WNXE01000506.1:0-1161 GCF_010993615.1 Arhodomonas sp. KWT
TCTTCACAACCCGAATCCTAACGGAGACCCGCGGTGACCTCCTCAGCCGCTTTTACACACTTCCTGGGACACTACCCGTTGTCGTGCCGCCTCCGGTAGGTTGGCTGCTCCTGGCAGCCAACGTCCCGATGCCGGCATACAGGAGCGGGGAATGTCGGCTGCCCAGAGCAGCCGACCTACGGCTCCCTCAAGTGATGACGGTCAAGGGTCGTCGTCTGTTTATGGCCGCGGGCCGTGCATGACCGCCATGAAGGGCCGTTTCCCGGGCAAGAAGGCACACCGAACGCAGGTACCGGTCCGTGACCGGGTTGCCCGCTACCTTGCGGTAGGCCTCTTTGTGATCGCACGGGCCGTAAACCATAAGCGTTGAATAAACGTTTACGGTCCGTGCACAATGGCCCGGCCCACTCATGAAAGAAGAAGGCCGACCGCCATGTCCATACCCGCCACCGGTGACATCCGTCACGACTGGTCCGCCGACGAGGTCCGTGCCCTGTTCGACGCGCCGTTCACGGAGCTGCTGTTCGCGGCCCAGCAGGTGCACCGCCGGTACTTCGATCCCGCTCAGGTGGAGCTTGCCTCGCTGGTGTCCGTGAAGACCGGTGCGTGTCCGGAGGACTGCGCCTACTGCCCGCAGAGCGTGCGTTTCCAGACCGACGTCGAGCCCCATGCGCTGATGCCGGTGGCGTCGGTGCGCGAGGCGGCACGCCGCGCCCGCGAGGCCGGCGTGGCGCGGCTGTGCCTGGGCGCGGCGTGGCGCGGGCCGAAGGCCCGGGACATGCCCCGGCTGCGCGAGATGATCGCCGCGGTGCGCGAGCAGGGCCTGGAGGTGTGCCTCTCGGCCGGGCTGCTCAGCGACGGGCAGGCCCGGGAGCTTGCTGACGCCGGGCTGGACTACTACAACCACAACCTCGACACCTCCCCCGAGTACTACCCGGAGATCATCACCACCCGCCGCTATGACGAGCGTCTCAGCACCCTGGCGAATGTCCGCGACGCCGGGCTGCGGGTGTGCTGCGGCGGAATCGTCGGCCTGGGCGAGGGCGAGACGGACCGCGCCGAGCTGCTGCGCACCCTCGCGAATCTGCCCGCCCACCCGGAGAGCGTGCCCATCAACCAGCTCATCCCGGTGCCGGGTACGCCCATGGCGGAGGCCGGGCC
>NZ_WNXE01000507.1:0-1161 GCF_010993615.1 Arhodomonas sp. KWT
GACGTGCTCGTCCTCAACCCCTCGCTCCACTACTGGGGCGACGTGGTCTCCGAGCGCGGGCTGGCGAAGCTGCGCGAGCTCTGGCGCCGCCGCGGACTGCCGGACGCGAGCGACTACTACAGCGTCGGCCACCCGCTGCTCGCCTCCCTCGGCGGCACCGGCCGGGAGTTCCTGGAGCTGCTCCAGAACCACAGCGGCGACGACACCTACCACTTCACCGAGCCGGCGGAGGACGCAGACCTCGGCCACCTGGCCCGGCTGCAGGCGGACATCCTGGAGCTGCGCCGGCGCGGCGCGGACGGCGACGAGCCCGCCGTGCCGCTGGACCCGGCGGACACCTCCGTCACCCTGCACGCCTGCCACAGCCCCATGCGCGAGGTGCAGGTGCTCCACGACCGCCTGCGCCGGCTGTTCGCGGACACGGACCTCCAGCCCCGGGACGTCGTGGTCATGACGCCGGACATCGACCGCTACGCCCCCTACATCGAGGCGGTGTTCGGCAACGCCACCGGCGAGCGCCACATCCCGTGGTCCGTGACCGACCGCGCGCTGCCCGGCGTGCACCCGGTGATCCGCGTGTTCACCCGGCTGCTGGAGCTGCCGCGCAGCCGCCTCACCGCCTCCGAGGTGCTCTCCATCCTCGAGGTCCCGGCGGTGCACCGGGCCTTCGACCTGGATGCCGACGCCGTCGAGCGCATCCGCGCCTGGGTGCGCGAGAGCGGCATCCGCTGGGGCGCGGACGCCGGCCACCGCACCGAGGAGGCGCTGCCCCCGGCCCGCGAGCGCCACAGCTGGCGTTTCGGCCTGAACCGCCTGCTCCTCGGCTACGCCATGGACGACGACACCGCGCTGTACCGCGACATCGCGCCCATGCCCGGCGTCGAGGGCGGCGAGGCGGCCTGGCTCGGCGGCTTCGCCGCGTTCTGGGAGCAGCTGCTCGCCGCCCGCGCCACCCTGCGCGAGGCCCACACCCCCGACGGGTGGCAGACCCGGCTGAACGCCGTGCTCGACGCACTCTTCCACGGCGCCGAGGTCGCCGAGCACCAGGCGCTGCAGGTCATCCGCGACACCGTCACCGCGCTGGTGGACGCCACCGCCGCGGCGGGCTTCGACGAGCCCCTGCCGCCGGCCACCCTGCGCGCCCACCTGCTCGACGCCCTG
>NZ_WNXE01000508.1:0-1158 GCF_010993615.1 Arhodomonas sp. KWT
ACCATCATGCACGTCGACATGGACGCCTTCTTCGCGTCCGTGGAGCTGCTGCGCCGCCCGGAGCTCGCCGGGCAGCCGGTGGTGGTCGGCGGCCGGGGCGACCCGAACCGCCGCGGGGTCGTCTCCACCGCGACCTACGAGGCCCGGCAGTACGGCATCCACTCCGCGATGCCCCTGCGCCGGGCGCTGGAGCTCTGCCCCCATGCCGTGTTCCTGCCGGTGGACCTCGCCGCCTACCGTGCCGCCTCCACGGAGGTCTTCGCCCTGCTGCGCGAGCTCTCCGAGCACATCGAGCCCGTGGGACTGGACGAGGCCTACCTGGACGTCAGCCACCGTCCGGAACCGCCGCGCACCCTCGGCGCCGAGCTCAAGGCCCGCATCCATTCGCGCACCCGGCTCACCGGCTCCGTCGGCCTTGCCCCGAACCGCCTCCTCGCAAAGATCGCCTCGGACCTGGAGAAACCCGACGGCCTCACCGAGCTGACCCTGGACGACGTCCCCGACCGGGTCTGGCCCCTGCCCGTGCGCACCCTCCACGGCGTCGGCCCACGCACCGGCGAGAGGCTGGCCGACCTCGGCATAGAGACCATCGGGGACCTCGCCGCCACGCCCGTGGAACGCCTGGCAACCGCCTTCCCCGCGAACCACGCGCAGGCCCTCTCCGAGCGCGCCCACGGCCATGACGAGCGCCCCGTCGCCCCGCGCCGTCAACGCAAGTCGATAGGCCGCGAAACCACCTTCCAGAAGGACTGCCGCTCCAGCGCCCGACTCGCCTGGCTGGCCGAGGAGATGCTTGCCGGCCTCATCCCGCGGCTGACCGAGCGCGGCCTGCGCGCACGGACAGTGACGGTGAAGATCCGCTACCGCGACTTCGTCACCCAGACCCGCTCCCTGTCACTGAACGAGGCGAGCGCCGACCCCGATACCCTCGCCGCCGCCGTGCAGGAATGCCTGCGCCAGCACACCCTCCACCGCGCGGTACGGCTGCTCGGCGTCTCCCTCTCCCAGCTCACCGACACCCCCGAGGGCCCCCAACAGCTCTCCATCATCCAGTGAGCCCGAGCCTCCTCCTCCCGCAAGCCCCCTCCGTACAGCCCCTCTCCCTTCACGGGAGAGCGGTTTGGGGAGAGGGTTTTGGGAATTCGGGGAGAGGGTCTT
>NZ_WNXE01000509.1:0-1157 GCF_010993615.1 Arhodomonas sp. KWT
GGCGGTTAGCTCAGCGGGAGAGCACTGCCTTCACACGGCAGGGGTCGCTGGTTCGAACCCAGCACCGCCCACCAGAACGGCACAAGGGCCCGGGATGATGCCTCCCGGGCCTTTTTCGTTTACGCCCACGGCACTCCGGCTCGTGCCCCCACCCGTGACCGCTAACGCGGGGAACGGTGGCCAAGTACCTCCCTGACACGGCGTTCGGATGCAGGGGTCCCTGACCCGAGCCAGGGGTAAACGCGGACGTCACCCCCCAACTCGGACGCTAGCTCATCGTGCCACCGGTCCGCGTAGTCGGCCCATGCCGCGAACCCGCCACTCTCGTCCACACCGCCCATGCCCCGCATGTCGGGCTCAATGAAGACTTCGACATACGCCGGGAAGCCCACGGCAGCGACACGCTTCACTTCACTCCGCATACCGGCCCATTCCCGGAGGCGGCGATCAACTTCACGGTCGTTCATGAGGATGACTCCCGTTTGAAAGAACACCCAGGCCAGTGTGCGGGAGACCGCCGTGGGACTGTTTTCGAGCGGCCCGCACCGAAGACAGGACACCGAGGAATGCTCACCCACGGCGCCCTCGAGGCCGGGGCGAACCCTGAGGCGATCGTGGAGACGCGGAGTGTCGCCGTGCTCGTGGGCGGCGGACCATCGCTGACGTACGCGACCCACGTCCTCGAGGCGATGGAACAGTTCCGGGCCGCCAGGGGCTGACCGCCAGCGGCGTGCGCGCGCCGCGAACGGAGCCGGACACGGTTGTCTCCAGACGGGCGGGGCCACGGGATCGCGGCCCGGTTTCGGGGTCCGGAAACCGGCAGGCCCGGGGGGCGAAAGCGGATGGCGCACGCTCCGCGCCCCGCGGGCCCACGCTGGCCCCGGCAGTCAGTCCGCCTCGACACCCTCCCGGGTAATGCCCTCGGCGATGGTCGAGCGGCGCACGCGCAGGCTGCCGGCGCCGTCGTCCTCCTGGACGACCTCGATGCCGGTGTCCTCGCCGTCGTCGTTGCCGGCGGTGGTGGCGTGCGAGACGGTGGCAAACAGCCCGCCCGCGCTCTCCTCCTCCAGGACGACGCCCTTGCCGCCGTTGCCCACGGCCCTCACGCGATCCAGCATCCCGGTCACGCCGCCGGCGTCCTCCTCGGAGAGCTTGAA
>NZ_WNXE01000050.1:0-4870 GCF_010993615.1 Arhodomonas sp. KWT
TCGATGTCGACGTCGATGGTGCTCTTCGGGTTGGGGCCGCCGGAGAGGGTCGCCTCGGTGTCGATGTCGATGTAGCGGATGTCCGCGTTCAGCAGCCAGTTGTTGCCGAGCTCGTAGTCGAAGCCCACCTGGCCGGCCAGCCCGAACGAGTCGTCCAGCGACAGATCGTCGTAGCCGGTGGCCGCGGTGGTGTCGCTGTCCACGTCCTCGTCGAAGAACATGGTGTAGTTCAGGCCGACGCCCGCGTAGGGGCGGAACGCGGTGCCGGTGTCGAAATGGTACTGCACGCTCAGGGTCGGCGGCAGGTGCTTGGTGGAGCCGACGTCCAGCCCGTCGATGCCGTCCTCGCCCGAGATGTCGTGGGAGAACGGGGTGGCGGCGAGGAGCTCGACGGCGATGTTGTTGGTGACGAAGTAGCCGACGGTCAGGCCGAGCTGGGTGTCGTTGTCCACGCTCACCGCGCCGTCGAGGCCCTCCAGCGGACCGGAGGGATCGCTGCTGTCGTCGTTCGGGGCGACGAGGGTCGGCCCCGCGCGCACGATCCAGTCGCCGGCGCTGGCGGCACTCGCGCTGGTCGTGACCATGCCCGCGGCCAGTGCGGCGGCGGCGAGGGCGGTGATTTTCTGGGCACGCTCCATGACACGCTCCTTGTTGGTGATTAATGGCATGAACGTGGCGTCAAGTCTGCCGAGCGTGCTGTCATCGGATCGTGATCTGAATCAAGAGTGGGGCGGATTCCCGTCGCGCCCGGTACGGGCGGCGGGCGGGTGCGGTGTGGTATAACAAGGCGCCGAATCCCGGGCCGCCGCCGCGGCCGCTTGGACCCCGCACCCGCAACGCCGGAGAGCGTAGCCGATGACTACCACCATCAAGCAGGACGACCTCATCCAGAGCGTGGCCGACGCGCTCCAGTACATCTCCTACTACCATCCGAAGGACTTCATCGACGCCGTTCACGAGGCGTACCAGCGCGAGGAGAACCCGGCCGCGCGGGACGCCATGGCGCAGATCCTCGTCAACTCGCGCATGTGCGCCCAGGGGCATCGCCCGATCTGCCAGGACACCGGTATCGTCACCGTCTTCCTCAGGATCGGCATGGACGTGCGCTGGGAGGCGCAGATGAGCGTCGAGGACATGGTCAACGAGGGTGTGCGCCGGGCCTACAATCATCCCGACAACAAGCTGCGCGCCTCCATTCTCGCCGACCCGGCTGGCAAGCGTACCAACACCCGGGACAATACCCCGGCGGTGATCTACACGGACCTGGTGCCCGGCGACCGCGTCGAGGTGGAGGTGGCCGCCAAGGGCGGCGGCTCCGAGGCGAAATCGAAGTTCGCCATGCTCAACCCGTCAGACAGCATCGTCGACTGGGTGCTGGAGCAGGTGCCGAAGATGGGAGCCGGCTGGTGCCCGCCGGGGATCCTCGGCATCGGTATCGGCGGCACCGCGGACAAGGCCATGCGCCTGGCCAAGGAGGCCTGCATGGAGTCCATCGACATCCACGAGCTCCAGGCCCGGGGCGCGCAGAATACCGCCGAGGAGCTGCGTCTCGAGCTCTTCGAGAAGGTCAACGAGCTCGGTATCGGCGCCCAGGGGCTGGGCGGGCTGACCACCGTGCTCGACGTCAAGATCCGCGACTATCCGACCCACGCCGCGAACAAGCCGGTGGCGATCATTCCCAACTGCGCGGCGACCCGGCACGTGCACTTCGATCTGGACGGCTCCGGGGTCGCGGCGCTGCCGGTGCCGAAGCTCGAGGACTGGCCGGAGGTGACCTGGGGCGACTCCGGTGACGTCCGCCGGGTCAACCTGGATACGGTCACACCGGAGGAGACCCGGAGCTGGAAGCCCGGTGAGACCCTGCTGGTCTCGGGCACCGTGCTCACCGGCCGTGACGCCGCCCACAAGCGGATCCAGGACATGCTCGCCCGCGGCGAGGAGCTGCCGGTGGATTTCCGTGGTCGTTTCATCTACTACGTCGGCCCGGTGGACCCGGTGGGCGACGAGGTCGTGGGCCCCGCCGGTCCGACCACGGCGACGCGCATGGACAAGTTCACCGAGATGATGCTCGGCGAGACCGGCCTGGCCGGGATGATCGGCAAGGCGGAGCGCGGGCCCGAGGCGGTGGAGGCGATCCACAGGCACGGTGCGGTGTATCTCATCGCCGTCGGCGGTGCCGCCTACCTCGTCTCCCGCGCGATTCGCAGCGCCCGGGTGGTGGCCTTCGAGGACCTCGGCATGGAGGCGATCCACGAGTTCGAGGTCGAGGACATGCCGGTGACCGTGGCGGTGAGCGCGGACGGGGAGTCCGTCCACCGCAGCGGTCCGCAGGAGTGGCAGGCGCGTATCCGCGGTATCCCGGTGGCCGTGGAGTAGACGCCCGTATTGCCGCCCCGGGGCGCGTTGTCTACGCTTGGGCCCTGGTGCTTCGGGGTGGTGAGCCAGAGGAGGGTGAGGGCATGTCCGTGCGGAGCTGCCTGCCGGTTGTGGTTGCGGTGCTGCTCGTCATGGTGTCGACGGCAGCCGCCGCGGCCACCGTGCAACCCAGCGGTGTCACACCGTCCCGCGATGACGAGCCGGTACTGACCCTGATCGCGCCGGATGGCCGTCACGAACTGTCCCTGGCGGATATCGAGGGGCGGCTGTCGCTGTATGACACGACCCTGACGACCGCAGAGGGCATGTCCGGCCGGTTCACCGGCGTTAAGCTGGCGGCGTTCATGCGGGCCTTCGGGCTCGACGACGCGCAACGGATCCGCTTCATTGCGGCGGATGACTACACGGTGTTCCTCACCCCGTCGGAGATCCATGACGGCGCGTACCTGTTGGCGACGCGCTTCAACGGCGCGCCCATGGACATCTCGGACAAGGGGCCGTTGCGCCTTCTCGTGCCGGCGCAGGCTCGCGCCGTGCGCGAGGGCGAGCGCTCCCAGGCCGACTGGATCTGGTCCATCGTCGAGATCCACGCTCGATGAGCCCGATCCGCCGGCTCTGGCTGGTCGAGATCGCGCTCTTCCTTGCGGCGGCGGTGCCGGTCGTCGGCCTCACCGCGGTATTCTTCTCCAACGCCTCGCGCGACAGCGGCGCCGACTACACCGCGTTCGCCGCGGAGGTCGTGCGTGCCCAGCAGGAGGAGTCGCGTCTGGGGCACGCGGTGACGCATTTCCTGGATCGCCCGGATGCCACCAACCGTCAGGCCCTGCTCGATCGCATCGCCATTATCCGCAACCGTCAGGAGACCGCCCGTCACGCGCTGGCGGCGCTGTCGTTCGGTGAGGCGTTTATCGAGCGTATGCGCGAACCAATGACGGATCTCGATCAGGCCCTGGAGCGGCTGGAGGCCGTCGTGCGTGGCGATCATCCGGCGCGCGGCCCGCTCGCCGATGTGGTGCGTGACCGGGCGTACGCGGTTCAGGACGGTATCGCCTACGTTTACAGCCAGATGCTGGACCGTGTGCTCCAGGGCTCCGCCGCCCAACGGCGTTTCATGGACCGGCTGGAGGTCGGACTGCTGGTGCTGGCGGGGCTGGTACTGGCCTTCATCATCGGCCTGATCGTCGCGATACGATTCCTGCGCGAGCAAAAGCGCGCGCTCACCGAGCGCACGGTCACGGACTATCTCACCGGCCTCGCCAACCGCCGCGCGATGGTGGACCGGGCCCGCGACGTGCTGGCCCTGGCCGCCCGCTCCCGTCTGCCGTGCAGCCTGGCGATCATCGACCTGGATCACTTCAAGCTCATCAATGACCGTTACGGCCACCCCGTCGGCGATAGGGTGCTGCGCACCCTCGGTGCACGGTTGCCGCAACTCGTGCGCGAGAGTGACGTCGTGGCCCGTCTCGGTGGTGAGGAGTTCTGCATCCTCATGCCGGATACGCGCCTCGACGGTGCCCGCGAGCTGTGCGAGCGTCTGCGTGCGGCGGTCGCGCGGCTGCGCTACGAGGCGGGCGAGACGGATCCCGTGGGGTGCACCGTCAGCATCGGGCTTGCCTGTACCGAAGACGGTGCAGAGAGTTTCGCGAGCCTGTATTCCCGTGCCGACCGCTCGCTCTATGCCGCCAAGGCGGCGGGCCGGGATCGTGTGCTCGACGAGCGCGACGTCGCCTGATCCGGGCGGCCGGGGAGGGGTAGCGTGAGGAGGCGCCGGTGGCGCTGATCGAGTTCGAGGACCTGCACATGCGCTACGGCGGTGCCGCCGGGCGCGTCGTCCTCGCCGGTGCGAGCGCTCGCGTGTCGCGGGGCGAGTTCGTGGTCGTCCTGGGGCGAAGCGGCTCGGGGAAGTCCACACTGCTCAATATCCTCGGAGGGCTGGATCGTCCCTCGGCAGGATCGGTGCGTTTCGACGGGCGGGCGCTGTTCACGCTGCCCGACGCGGCGCTGACCCGCCTGCGCCGGGCACGCATGGGCGTGGTCTTCCAGTCGTTCAACCTCATCCCCACCCTGACCGCCGCAGAGAACCTGCGCCTGCCGTTGGCGCTCAACCGCCTGGCGGACAACGGCCGCGTCGCGTCGTGGCTGGCCCGCGTCGGCCTCGAGGACCGCGGGACCGCCTGGCCGGAGCAGCTCTCGGGCGGCGAGCAGCAGCGCCTTGCCGTGGCCCGCGCGCTCATCCACGAGCCGGAGCTCATCCTCGCCGACGAGCCCACCGGCAACCTCGATATCGACAACGCCCGTGCCGTGGTCGCGCTGCTGGACGGGCTCTGCCGGGAGGCGGGGCGGACGCTGGTGATGGTCACCCACAGCCGTGAGGTCGCCGGGCTCGCGGACCGGTTGCTGACCATTCGCGGTGGCCGCCTGGTGCCGGTGGCGGACTGAGCATGCGCTGGCTGCTCCTCGCCGGGCGCCGGGCACTGCTGCGTGAGCCCTTGCA
>NZ_WNXE01000050.1:4970-15717 GCF_010993615.1 Arhodomonas sp. KWT
CTGCTCATCGCGGTGGCGGGGATCGCCCTCGGCGTCGCCGTGGTGGTCGCCGTGGACGTGGCCAACCGCGCCGCCCGTGACGCCCTGGACGACGCGGTCACCCGGGTCGCCGGCGCGGCGACCCACCAGGTCGTCCCGGCGGGGGACGACCTGCCGGAGTCCGTGTACCGGCGGCTGCGAGTCCGCGTGGGCGTGGCGCGGGCGATGCCGGTCGTGAGCGGTGATGTCACCGTGGCCGGGCGGCGCTACCGCCTGCTCGGCATCGACCCCCTGGTGGCCGGGCCGTTCCGGACCGGCGTCGGCGCGGAGGCGGACGCGCCGCTGGCCCCCATGCTTGTCCACGGTGACCGGATTGCCGTGACCACGGCCACGGCACGGGCGCTCGGTGTGGCCCGGGGGGACGTGCTGTGGCTGGACGCGGCGGGGGGCAGGCACCGGGTACGCGTCGAACGAGTGCTGGCCACGGTGGGAGGGCGCCTGGACGGCGTCATCCTCACGGACATCGCCGCCGCCCAGGAGCTGCTGGACCGGGTGGGACGTCTGTCACGCATCGATCTCATCGCCGACGCGGCGACCGCGGCACGGGTTCGCGGGGCGCTGCCGCCCGGCGTCCGGCTGTTCCCGGCAGGGCAGCGCCGGGCCGGTCTGGCCGGAATGACCCGCGCCTTTCACGTCAATCTCCGGGCCATGTCGCTGCTCGCCCTGGCGGTCGGGCTGTTCCTGGTGCTCAACACCATGAGTTTCCTGGTCGTGCGCCGGCGCGGGATGCTGGCGACACTGCGCGCGGTGGGAGCCACGCGGGGCCAGGTCGTGGTCCAGGTGCTGGCGGACGCCGCGCGCCTGGCCGCGGCGGGCACGCTGCTGGGCCTGCCCCTCGGTGCGGGCCTGGGGGTGGGGCTCAGCGGCCTCGTCGCCACCACCGTGGACCGGCTCTATCTCAGCATCCCCACGGTGGATCCCTGGCAGCCGACGGCGCTGGTTGCCGGCGCCCTGCTCGGGCTCGCCGGTCCGCTCGCCGCGGCGCTCCCCGCCGCGCTGGAGGCCGCCGGCGTCACACCGCGGGCAGGGCTGGCCCGGGCCCACCTGGAGGCGCGGGCCTGGCGCAGCGCGAGCCGTATGGCGGCGGCCGGTGTCCTCGCCGGGGTGGCCGGGACGGTGGTGATCCTGCGGACGTCCGGACTGATCGGCGGCTTCGCCGGTCTGTTCGCGGTGATCCTGGGATCGGCGCTGCTGGCGCCGGCGTGGGTCCGTCTGGCGGCCCGCGTCGGGGGTGTTGCAGGGCCGCTCGGCTGGCGACTCGCCGTGCGCGGTGCGTCCGCGTCGTTAAGCCGTACCGGTGTGGCGGTGGCGGCGCTGTCCGTGGCCGTGGCCACGGTCATCGGCGTGGCCACCATGATCGGCAGCTTCCGCACCAGCGTGGTCGACTGGCTGGACGCCAGCCTGCGCTCGGACCTCTACATCGATGCCGACGCCGGTGTGCCGGCGAGGTTCGCGGAGCGTGTCAAGGTCATGCCCGGGGTCGCCCGGGTCACGCGGGGGGCGCGGCGACGGCTCGCGGTGGCGGACGGCGAGATCACCGTCCGCGGGGTGAGCGTCACGGCGGCGGACCGCCGTGCCTATCCGGTGGTGCGCGGCGGCCCGGATACCTGGCGGGCGTTCAGCGAGGGCCGGGCGGTGCTGCTCAGCGAGCCCCTCGCGGCCCGCCTGGGGCGCGGTCCCGGTGACGCTCTGACCCTGCCCTCGCTGGACGGCCCGGAGACGGTAAAGGTGGCCGGCGTGTACCGCGATTACGCGAATGTGCGCGGGACGGTGCTCATGCGGCTGGGTCTGTTCCGCCGCTTCTGGGGCGTGGCCCGGCTCGACGGGATCGGCGTGGTTGCCGCGCCGGGCACGGACGTCGACGCCCTCGCCGCCCGGGTACGCGCCCGTCTGCCGGCCGGGGCCACGCTGGTGGATAACGCTACCGTGCGCCGGCGCTCGCTCGCCGTATTCGACCAGACCTTCCGGGTGACCCGGGTGCTCCAGCTACTGGCGGCCGTGGTGGCCTTCGTTGGCGTGCTGGGCGCGCTCATGGCGCTCCAGCTCGAGCGTGTCCGGGAGTTTGCCGTGCTCCGTGCCCTCGGGCTGACCCGGCGCGGACTCGCCGGCCAGGTCCTGGCACAGAGCGGCTTCCTCGGGGTCGCGGCGGGGATATGGGCCGTGCCCCTGGGGCTGGTGCTGGCGTGGCTTCTGGTGGCGGTTATCAACCGCCGCGCATTCGGCTGGGGGCTTGTCCTCGAGCTGCAGCCGGCCGCGCTGGCCCAGGGCGTGGCGCTGGCGGTGGCCGCCGCCGTGCTCGCTGCGGCGTGGCCCGCATGGCGACTGGCCAGGCAGATTCCGGCGGCCGGTCTGCGGGGCGATTAGTCTCAAGTAACGGGATGCCGTACCGGTGCGGGTATTTTGTTCGTGTGCTAATATACGCAATATGAACTAATATCTGACCGGGGACGCAACGCAACCGCATGGGCCTTCGTGAAATCGCCATCGGCGGCATATTCATCAGTCCGCTGCTCGTCTATCTACTCCTGGGAGTCATCGTCACGGTGTGTCTGCGCCTGCTCCTGCACCGGCTCGCCGGCCACGGCGCGCCCTGGCAGGAGGCGTGGTTCGACGCCGCACTGTTCGTGATCGCGACCGCCGCGGTCGCCTACCTGGGCGCGCCGGCGCCGGGGGGCGGCTGATATGGGCACCGCGCTGCGCATCCTCGCCACGCTCGTCGTCGTCGCGCTGGCCGTCGCCGCCGGTGCCTGGCTCTGGCACTACTATCTCTACTCGCCATGGACCCGGGACGCGCGGGTGCGCGCCGACGTGATCACCGTGGCGCCGGATGTCTCGGGCTGGGTGCGCACGCTGAGCGTCGCCGACAACCAGGGTGTCGAGCGCGGCGACGAGCTCTTCCGCATCGACCGTGCGCGTTACCGGGTCGCCGTCGACGAGGCGAAGGCCGCGGTGGCCAGTGCCCGGGCCCGCCTCGAGCGCAAGCGCCACGTCGCCGAGCGCCGCTCCCGGCTGAGCCGCGAGGCGATCAGCACGGAGGACCGCGAGGCCGCACGTATCGATACCCGGGTCGCCGAGGCGGCGCTGGCGAGCGCGAAGGCCGACCTCGAGAAGGCCCGGCTGGAGCTTGAGCGCACCACGGTTACCGCGCCGGCGTCGGGGCACGTCCTCAATCTCCAGCTCGCCGAGGGCGACTACGCCAGCGCCGGCACCGCGGTGATGGCGCTGGTGAAGTCGGGCTCCTACTACGTCACCGGCTATTTCGAGGAGACGAAGATGCCACGCATCCATGCCGGCGACGCCGCCGAGGTGATTCTGATGAGCGGCGATACGCGCCTCGGCGGTCACGTCGCCGGCATCGGCCGCGGCATCGCCGACACCAACACCGCGCCCAACGGCCAGCTGCTGCCGCAGGTCCAGCCGACCTTCAACTGGGTACGCCTGGCCCAGCGCATCCCCGTGCGCATCGCCCTGGATGAGGTGCCCGCCGGTACCCGCCTGAGCGCGGGGATGACGGCGACGGTCCGCATAATCGACGACCGGGACTGAGTCGCCGTGCCGGTGCTCCTGGAGGCGTATCTCACGCCCTCACGCCAGGCCCTGCGCTTCGCGCTGAAGGCCACGCTGGCGATGCTGCTCGCGCTCTACGCGGCGCTGTGGTTCGATCTCGAGCGCCCGTACTGGGCCCTCATCGCGGCCGCCTTCCTGCAGATCCGCCCCATGAGCGGTATGGTCATCGAGAAGGGGCTGTGCCAGATCGGGGGGACCCTGATCGGTGCCGTGGCCGGGATCGCGGTGATGGCGCTCTCGGCCCAGGCGGCGGCGCCGGCACTCTATGCGCTCACGCTGTGGGTGATGGCCTGCGCCTATGCGGGCTCGCTCATGCGGGGCAATTTCACCTATGGCTGCGTGATGGCCGCGATCACAGCGCTGCTGGTCGTGTTCCTGTCGCTCAGCCAGCCGGACCGCGTGTTCGACGTGGCCGTCGCGCGCGTCTCCGAGCTTGGCCTCGGCGAGATCAGCGCCACCCTGGTGAGTGCGCTGGTCTGGCCGGTACGGGTGACCGACCATCTCGCCGAGCAGGCGGATGCGGCGATCAACTCGGCTTTCACCCACGCGGGCCAGCGCCTGGATGCGGATATGCCGCTGGCCACGGTGCAGCGCTCGCTGACCGCGAGTCTGGGGCCGCTGAACGTGCTCGAGGCAGACAGCCAGGCCGCCCGCTACGAGGGGCCGGGGGGTGGTGCCCGCATCCGCGCCGCCCATGTGCTCACCCAGCGCGCGATGCGGCTGTTTGCCGCCCTGGGCGGCATACAGCAGCTCCTGCGTGACCACCCCGGGCGTATCGGCGCGCCGCTGTGCATGTTCGCCGGCGAGATGGCCGAGGGCTTCCGGGAAGCCGAGTCCGTCCGCGGTGTCCCGGCCGCCCGGCGCCACCTCCAGGCCCTGCGCGAACGGGCCCGGACGTATCCGGACGACGATCTCGATCCGCTCCAGCGGCGGGTGGTCACCGGGCTGCGCGCCATACTCGGCCACGCCATGGTCCTGCTCGACGCCCGCGAGGCGATCGCCCATCCCGGCCGCCACCAGCTCCGTTCCGGCGTACCCGCCTGGCACCGCGACCACGGCGAGGCGGCGGTGAACGCCCTGCGGGCCGGCGCGGCGTTCGCCGCCTCGGCAGCGTTCTGGGTCGCCACGCACTGGAGCGGTGGTCCCATCGCGGTGCTGATGGCAACCCTGCCGTCCGTGCTGTTCGCCAACCGGGACAACCCGGCGACGATCTGCACGATGTTCTTCAAGGGCATGCTCGCAGCGCTGCCGAGCGCCTTCCTGTTCGGACACGTGCTGCTCGCGCGGGCCAGCGGTTTCCCGATGCTGGCGATGCTGGTGCTCACACCGTTGTTCATCGGTCTGCTGGGGGCGGGGCATCGCCGGCTGGTGGGGTACTGCCTGCCGTTCACCATCTTCAATATCCTGCTCACCATGCCCGGCAACGGCATGGACCTGTCCTTTGACAACTTTGCCAACCGGGCCCTGGCGGTCACCGGCGGGCTCGCGGTAGCGACCGTGGGTTTCCGCCTGGTCCCCGGGCTCGGGGCATCCCTGCGCCGGCGCCGGCTGATCCACGCCATCGGTGTCGACCTCCACAGGTTGGCCCAGCCGCCCCTGCACGAGGTGGAGGCACGCTTCAGCGGCCGCATGGCGGACCGGCTCCTGCGGCTGGCACGCCACGACGACCTTCTCGACGAGGCGCACCGCCACCTGCTCATGATCGGGCTCAACGGCCTGGACGTCGGTATCGCCGGACTGCGGCTGCGTCACCGTCTGGATGGGGAGCCGCCGCCGGTCCGCGCGGCCCTGGTGGCATTGCTCGACACCCTGGCCGCCGCCTTCGTCGCCAGCGCCCGGGGCCACGCACCGGCGGACGTGGCCGCGGCCGCGCGCACCCTCGACGCCGCGCTGGTCGATCACGATGTCCTCGACGAGCGTGGACGGGCCCCGCTGCGCGGGCTGCTCGAACGTCTCGAACTGGCCCTGGCGCGCCAGGCGTCGGAAATGGGGCATCATCGTCGCGACGCGCCCGTGGCCGTGTCCGCGTGAGCACCGTGCCGTGGGACTGTGCCAGTATGGGGTCGTATGACCGGTGATCGGAGGATTCGGTGTGCGCGTGGGGCGAGCATGGGTGCCGGGGGCCGTTGTCTTGCTGGGCGTCATCGCGGCGGCCGGCGTGGGCGTCGGGGTCTGGTTCGCCGGTGCCCGCGCGCCGGAGCCCGGTGCCGGCGATACGGCCATGGCCGCGCTGCGCGGCGAGGCGTCCGGTTTCTCGCGGGTCACCGGCCCCCGGTCGCTGTCCTTTCCGCGGGATCACGGTGCCCATCCCGATTACCGCAGCGAGTGGTGGTATGTCACCGCTAACCTGCGCGACGCCGCGGGCCGCGCGTTCGGCGTGCAGCTCACGATCTTTCGTACCGCACTTGCGCCGTCGATGCCCCCGCGGCGCTCCGCCCTCGCCACGCGCCAGGCCTGGATGGGCCATCTTGCGGTCACCGACGTGGCCGCCGGCGGGCACCGCTTCGCCGAGCGCTTCCAGCGCGGTGCCCTCGGGCTCGCCGGCGCACGGACCGAGCCTGTCGTCGAGGTCTGGCTGGACGACTGGTCGATGCGCTCGCAGCAATCCGGCCGGCTCTTCCCCCTGGTCCTGACCGCCGGGGCCGGGGAGATGCGTGTCGAGCTGCGGCTGGATAACGCACGCGGCCCCGTCCTCCAGGGCGATGCGGGCTACAGCGTCAAGGGCGACGCGCCCGGCAACGCCTCGCGCTACTACTCCTACACCCGGATCGAGGCCCGGGGCAGCGTACGCGTCGCCGGGGCGCGTCACGACGTGCACGGCCTCGCGTGGCTGGACCGGGAATGGGGTACCAGCACCCTGGGGCCGGAGCAGACGGGATGGGACTGGTTCGCGCTACAGCTCGACGACGGCCGCGACGTCATGCTCTACCGGCTGCGCCGGCGCGACGGCGCCACCGACCGCCACTCCGCCGGCGTGGTGGTCGGCCCGGACGGCGTGCGCCACCGCCTCGATGCCGACGGTTTCCGGCTGACGCCGCAGGCCTACTGGCGCAGCCCCGGGACCGGGGTGCGCTATCCCATACGCTGGCGCCTGCGGGTGCCCGCCGCGGGGCTCGATGTCGAGGTCCGTGCCGCCGTCGCCGACCAGGAGATGCGCACCGCCTTCCGTTACTGGGAGGGCGCCGTGGAGGTGGCCGGCGACGATGTCGGCGGGCACGGCTACCTGGAGATGACCGGCTATGGCGGGGGCGACGAACACCCCGTGCGCTGAGGCTGCCGCACGTACCGATTCACGAACCGGCTCGCAGGCGAGCCGCCCTGACAGCGAAACGATGGAGGACCCCGGAATGATCGAGCCCTATAACTGCGTCGGCCTCGTGCCCACGGTACGCGGGATACGCAAGCGCGCCGACATCATGACCAACATCGAGCACATCCGGCACCTCACCAAGGCCGCCTCCTGGCTGTCGAGCCTGGACATCCCGGTGCGGCTGCTGGTGCTGCCCGAGGGCGCGCTGCAGGGGTTCAACGACGAGGTGCTCGACCTGGACCACGTGGCCTTCGCCCGGGAGTGCGCGATCGACATCCCCGGCCCGGAGACCCGGGCGCTGGGGGAGCTCGCCCGCGAGTACGACTGCTACGTCATGGCCCAGGCCAAGGCCCGGCACCCGGACTGGAAGGACCGCTTCTTCAACGTGGGCTTCGTGATCGACCCGGACGGCGAGGTCATCCTGCGCCACTACAAGCTCGCCAACCTCTACCCGGTGGAACACGGGCTCACGCCCTCGGACATCTTCGACTGGTGGGTGGAGACCTACGGGCGCAACCTCCAGGCCTTCTGGCCGGTGGTGGACACCGACATCGGGCGCCTCGGCATCATGATGGCCAACGAGGCCTCCTACCCGGAGAACGGCCGCGGGCTCGCCATGAACGGCTGCGAGGTCGCCTACCGGGCGTCCTTTCCCCATCCGCACACCGGCAACGATTTCTTCGAGATCTCCTCCCGGGCGCGGGCGCTGGAGAACAACATGTACGTGGTCGCCCCCAACATGGGGACGTACTACCTCTTCGACGACTCGGATCTCCCCATCGACACGTTCGGCGGGCGCTCGCACATCGTCAATCACCGCGGCGCGGTGGTCGGCCGGCAGGATTACGGCGCCGGCTCCACCTACCTGGCCGGCGTGATCGACATCGAGCAGCTGCGCCACCACCGCGAGAAGGCCCAGGTCTCCAACTGGCTCAAGGACGTGCGCTCCGAGCTCGCCCGGGTGATATACGACAGCGACGTCTACCCCAGCAACCTCTACATGGACCGCGCGCCCATGGACCATGCGGAGTACCGCCACGAGGTCATCGACCACCAGGTCGGGCTGATGAAGGAACGCGGCATCTGGAAGGACTCGGTGTACCGCGGCGGGGAGTGACTGCGGCACCGCTCAGCGGCAGGGGGCCGTCTCCGGCGGGCCCCCGCCCGCGTGGCGGTGACGTTCCAGCGCGTCGCTGACCCCGGCGAGCCCCTCTCGGGCGAGCCGGGGCCGGAAGGCCTGGCGGAAGATCGCGAGCAGGCTGATGCCGGCGACGCGGGCATCGTGCACCAGCCAGCGTTCCCCCGGGCGGTGGAGCAGGATGTCCACGTCGACGTCGCGCCGGTCCTGCGGCCGCAGGGCAACCCGTACCACCGCACGACGCCCGTCCTGCCGGATCAGCCGGTAGCCGATGTCGCCGGTGCGCGCGAACTCGACGATGCGTGGTGCGAACACGCTGACGGCGGTGGCGTACACCGCCACGAGGTGATCGGTGAGGGCGCGGGTGAAGCGCGTCCGCGCCCCGGGAGGGGCGTCGGCCCAGTACGGTCCGGCCACGAACCGGGCCGCCAGCGTGGGGTCGAGGAGCTCGCGGTAGTGCCGCTCGATGAACGCCCGCGTGCACGCGGGCTCGTCGGCCAGGGTGGCGGCGTGGGTGCGCACGAACACGAGCCCTTCGTCCACGGCCTCCCGAACCAGTGTCACCGGGCCCGTCCCGGTGGCGGCCCGGGTGGTGAGTGTGACCAGGCAGGCCGCGACTGCGGCCGCCAGTATCCATCGCCGCGGCATGTCCGGCCTCCCCCGGCAGGCTCATGATTGAGCCGGGATCATATCCATCCTCCCGGAGGCCTTGTCACGCGCCGGATGCGGTGTGCGCCGGCGGCGTGCTTGTCGCGGCCCCGGCCGCTCAGGCGGCCTCGCTGCAGCGCGCGGCGGTCTCCCCGCCACGGCTGCGCTCCCGGGCCTCGCCGGCGAGCAGGCGCCGCCCGGCGGTGAAGCTCACCGCGGCGCACAGCACCATCACCACCGCCATGTCCACCGCGGGGGAGAGGCCCACGGCGCCGACCATCCCGCCGGCGAGGGCGCCGAGCCCGAACTGGAAGAAGCCGAACAGGGCCGATGCCGCGCCGGCGTTGTTCGGATAGGCGTCGAGCAGGCCGGCCACGGTGTTGGCGCCGACCAGCCCGACCATGCCCACCGCGAAGAACAGCGGCAGGGCGATCCCGGCGAGCCCGCCGAAGCCGGTCAGACTGTCGAGGAGCAGAACCACGCTGCTGGCAAAGGTCACCGTTGAGCCGACCGCGAGCAGCCGGTGGTAGCCGAAGCGTGCCACGAGCTGGCTGTTGACCAGGTTCGCGAGTACCAGCCCGACCACGTTGGCGGCGAAATAGAAGCCGAAGGCCCGGGGGCTGACCCCGTAGACGTCGATGTAGATGAACGAGCTGCTGGAGACGTAGGCGAACAGCGCACCGAAGGCCATGCCGCCGCAGATCAGGAACGCCAGCGACCGGCGGTCGCGCAGGAGCACGCCGTAGGCGGCGAAGTGCGCGGCCAGCGGCGCACCGTCGCGGTGCTCGCGGCCGTTGGTCTCCGCCAGGGCGGTGCCCACGGTAACCAGGCAGACCGCGGCGAAACCGGCCAGCACCCAGAAGATGCCGCGCCAGCCGAGCCCGGCGACGATCTGGCCGCCGACCAGCGGCGCCAGCAGCGGTGCCACCGCCATCACCAGGATGACGAAGGACAGGATCCGGGCGGCCTGGCTGCCGCGGTAGGTGTCGCGGATGATGGCGCGCGAGACCACCGGGCCGGCACCGGCGCCCAGCCCCTGCAGACCCCGGGCCGCCAGCAGCATCGGCAGGCTGTCCGCGGCGGCGCACACCAGGCTCGCCACCAGGTAGAGCACGATACTGAAGGCCAGCACCGGCCGGCGGCCGAAACGGTCGGAAAAGGGGCCGTAGATGAGCTGGCCCGCCGCGAGCCCGATGAAGAATACGCTCAGGCTCTGCTGGGCGGATGCCGCGGACACGCCGAGCTCGTCCGCCAGGGCGGGCAGCCCGGGCAGATAGAAGTCGATGGACATGGGGCCGAAGGCCGTGAGCAGGCCAAGGATGAGTATCAGGCCCAGCCCGCCGTTGATCGTCGCTCGCGTCATGGATGGCTCCGCTGGCCGCCGGCGGGTGAATTCCGCCGGGGCGTTAGAACGGGGAATATTAGCATGCAACCTTTTATGGTGGCGAGATCCGGGCCCTTCAAGCCCGACGATCGGTGCGCGGCCTCCGGCCAATGCCTGACAATCGCTGCCGTAAGGTGGGTATGATGCGGGGACGTCCCGTCGACCGAGGGTCCCCGATCATGGGCGCCGTTCTCCCCCTGCGTACCCGTGCACCCGACAGCCGTCCGCTGCCGCCGGCGGAGGAGGGGACGGTTGCCGACCTCGTGGCCCGCCTGGCGGAGGCACGTGCCCTGGTACTGACCGGCGCGGGCTGCAGCACCGGCTCGGGAATCCCCGATTACCGCGACGACCGCGGGCGCTGGAAGGGTCGGGCGCCGATGCAGTACCAGGCCTTCGTGGGCAGTGCGGCCAACCGCCGGCGTTACTGGGCCCGCAGCCTGGTGGGCTGGGCGCGGGTCGCCGCGGCCCGGCCCAATGACGCCCACCGGGCGGTGGCGGCGCTGGCCGTCGCCGGCCGGCTGAGCGGCGTGGTGACCCAGAACGTGGACGGATTGCACCAGCGCTCGGGCGCCACCGGTGTGGTCGACCTTCACGGCCGGCTCGACCGGGTGGAGTGCCTGGATTGTGGTGCGGTGATCGACCGTCACGCCTTCCAGGAAAC
>NZ_WNXE01000050.1:15817-19775 GCF_010993615.1 Arhodomonas sp. KWT
CTGCTCCACGACAACCCGGACTGGGCGGGTATCGCCGCGAGCCATGCCCCGGACGGCGACGCCGACCTCGATGACGTGGACTACGATGCCTTCCGCGTGCCCGCCTGCCGGCGTTGCGGCGGCGTCCTCAAGCCCGGCGTCGTGTTCTTCGGTGAGGGGGTGCCCGGCGAGCGCGTGACGCTGGCGATGGCGGCCCTGGAGCGGGCGGGTCTGCTGCTGGTCGCCGGCTCCTCGCTCATGGTCTGGTCCGGCTACCGGTTCGTGCGCGCCGCCGTCGACCGCGGCATCCCCGTGGTGGCGGTCGGCCGCGGCGTCACCCGCGCCGAGGGCGAGCTCGCCTTCCGCGTGACCGGCGACTGCGCCGAGGTCCTGCCCGCCCTGGCGGCCGGGGTGGGGGCGTGGCGGGGGTAGGGCCGTACGGTCGTCCCGCGCCGCCAGCGGTCACGGCAGCGGGTTCAGCGGTCCGGGTCGCGGTAGATCCGCCCGAGGGGGAATGCCTCCGGCTGGACGGGATGGGCGTAGTGGAAGCCCTGGTGGAGGGTGCAGCCGAGGGCGTCCAGCGCCGCCGCCTGGGACGCCGTCTCCATGCCCTCGGCGATGACGTTGAGCGAGAGCCGGTCGGCGAGCGCCAGTACCGCCTGCACGATCGCCGCCTCGTGGGCGTCCTCGTCCACCTGGTTGATCAGGCTGCGGTCGAGCTTGAGGGTGTCCACCGGCAGGCACTTGAGGTGGGAGAGCGACGAGTAGCCGATCCCGAAGTCGTCGATGGTGATGTGCACGCCGGCGCTGCGCAGCCGTGAGAGGGTGGCCGCGTTGCGCTCCGGGTCGCGCATGAATGTCCCTTCGGTGATCTCCAGTTCCAGCTGGGCCGGGTCGAGTCCGCCGCTGTCGATGGTCGCCAGTATCTCTTCCGCGAAACGCGGCGCCTCCAGCTCCAGCGGGCTGATGTTGACCGCCATGCGCAGCGGATAGCCCTGTTCCGCCCACGCTCTGGCCTGGTGTGCGGCGCGGCGGCGCAGCTGTGCACCGATGGCGACGATCAGTCCGGTCTGCTCGGCCAGCGGGATGAACCGCCCGGGCGAGATCGCCTCGCCGTCGGCCGGGATCCAGCGGGCCAGTGCCTCGACGCTTTCGATGCGCCCGCTGCGGGTGCAGACCCGCGGCTGGTACCAGAGGGTGAGGGCGTCCTGCTCCACCGCCCGGGCCAGGGCCTGTTCGAGCTGAACGCGTTCCTGCACGGCGGCGCCGTGGTGCGGCGCATAGCGCATGAAGCGCCTTCCGGCGGCCTTGGCCTCGTACATGGCGATGTCGGCGTGCTGGAGCAGGGCGTCCAGGCTGGTGCCGTCCTGCGGGCAGAGGACGCCGCCGATGCTGCAGTCCAGTCGCACCTCGCCGCCGGCGAGGGGGAGCGGGGACTCGAACGCCCGTCCCAGGTCGTCGACGACCTCGTCCAGAACGGCTGCGTCGCAGTCCGGGCAGAGCACGGCGAACTCGTCGCCCCCGAGCCGGGCGAGGGTGTCGCCCGGGCGCAGCCTGTCGGCGAGCCGGTCGGCGATGGCCGCGAGGATGCCGTCGCCGGTCTTGTGGCCCTGGGTGTCGTTGATGTCCTTGAACCGGTCCAGGTCCAGGTAGAGCACGCCGAGGCTGCGCCCGCCGGCCTGGTGCTCGCGGATCGTGTCCACGGCACGGTGTTGCAGCAGGCGGCGGTTCGGCAGGCCGGTGAGCGGGTCGTAGTAGGCGAGGCTGAAGGCCTCCTCCTCGTGGCGGCGGCGCTCGCTGATGTCGACGCAGACCGTGTAGAGCGCGGTGCGGCCGTTGTAGGCGATAGTCGTCATGGTCGCCTCGATGGGGATGTCCTGGCCGTCGAAGCCGCGGCACAGCCACTCGAAGCGGTGGAAGTGACGATAGTGGGCGAGCGCGATCATCTGCTGCGCCTTGATCCGGGAGTCGGTGCCGTCCGGCTGGGTCGGCGGGGAGACGTCCCAGGGCGTGAACGGCAGCACTGCCCCCCGTTCCAGGTGGCGCGCGCCGAGCACGTCCAGTGTCGCCTGGTTGCACTCCACGAAACGGTCGCCGTCGAGAATCAGAATGGCGTCTTCCGAGGCCTCGAAGACGTCCCGGAACATCCGCTCGTGGCGGCGCATGCGGGCCTGCGCACGATGCCGTTCGCGGATGTCTGTGGCCACGCACAGGCGCTGGGTGGCGCCGTCGTCGGCGATCTCGCTGATGCGCAGCTCCACCGGGATCGCCTCTCCGTCGGCGTGCCGCAGCACCGCCTCCAGGCACTGCGGTCCCCCGGCGGCGTCCAGCAGGCCCGGGCCCGGGGGCTCGGCGCGGGGGTCCGTCGCACCCAGCCAGGGCCATAGCGGCGCGCCGACCAGCATCCCGTCGTCCGCGCCGGTCAGGCGGCTGGCGCCGCGGTTGGCGCGCAGGATGACGCCGGTCTCGTCCAGCAGGAAGTAGGCGTCCGGCGACTCCTCGATGAACCGGTAGAGCCGTGCCTCGCTCGCCTGCAGCGCGCGCTCGGTGCGCCGGTGGTCGCTGACGTCCAGCAGGGCGCCGACGATCAGTCGCTCGCCGTGTCCGGTCCGTGTCAGGCGCTTGTGGCAGCGTACCTCGCGCAGCGTGCCGGTGCCGTCATCGAAGGTCAGCTCGTAGGGCAGTTCCTCGTGCTCACCGCGCCACAGCGCCTGGTCGATTTCGTGGTGGGTGGCGAGGTGCTCCTGGCTCAGGAAACGGTCCGGGTGGTAGCCGACGAGACCGGCGGGGCCGGCGCCGGAGACCACCTCGGCGAACGGCCGGTTGCACCCGCGGTAGCGGGACGACTCGTCCTTGTAGAAGACCGGGAAGGGCAGGGCGTCCAGGACGGTCTGGGCCTCGTCCACGGCGGTGGCCAGGCGCCGGTGCTGGCGCCGCCGTCGGGCGGCGGCGGCGATGCGGGTGCCATCGCCGGCGGATGTGCCGGCGACGACCAGCCATTCGTCGTCGCCCCCGGGGTTCGTGCACGCCGCGATCCAGCCGTCCCCTACGATCGCGGCCGCACCGGGCAGCTCGGCGAGCAGCGGGGCGGGGAGGAGACAGGGGCGCCGGAGCGAATCCCGCAGGCATGTCCGCAGCCCCGGCGAGGGGGCGAGGACACGGCTGGTTCCGGTGTCGTCCACACACAGGTGGCCGGTGGCCGTGGCGCGTATCGCCCAGGCGCGGCTGCCGGGGCCGGCAAGCAGGGTGAGCAGGTCCCGGAGCTGGGTGTCCGCGGTGATGCCCGGGCCGCGGAGACCGGTCATGGGGCGTCGGATGGATGTCCGCGTTCCAGGAAATCCGTCTCCGCCGGGGTGCTCTCGCGGTTGAGGATGCGGTTGCGGTGCGGGAAACGATCGAAGCGCAGGATGGTGTCCCGGTGCTCCCGCGCCGCCTTGAGCGAGCGCTCGAAGGGGGGGCGTTCGGGCTCGGGTACGGCGGCGACCAGTTCCTCGAAACGCTGCACGGCGCGGTCCTGCACCGGCAGTGATTCGGCGTGCATCATCGGCATGTAGAAGAACAGCCGCTCCACCGGGCGCAGGGCAAGGTCCTGGTCCTGCGTCTGGCCCTCCAGGGAATGCGCCAGGGCGAGGCGGTCGCTGGCGAAGGCGTCCGGGGTGTCACGGAATATGTTGCGGGAGAACTGGTCCAGCAGCACGATCAGCGCCAGCCGTCCGCGCGGGCTCTCGCCCCAGGTATCGCACTCGCCGCGGCGGGCGAGCTGGAGCAGGGCGCCGAATTCGGCCTCGATCTCGGCGTCCACTGTGTCGTCGGCGCGGAACCACAGGTCCATGCGCTCCCCGGCGATGGCGCCGTCGTCCCGATCGGCGGCGTCGCCGCCGAACCAGTAGCTCAGGATCGCCTCGTGTCGCTCGCTCATCGGCCTTTCCGCAACGAATGGTCCGGGCATTGTGCCGTCGTGCCCGTCGCAGTGCCAGCG
>NZ_WNXE01000510.1:0-1152 GCF_010993615.1 Arhodomonas sp. KWT
ACGCCGGTGAGTGCACAGCCCATGGCGGTGACCCGCGGCATCATCGCGTGGCCGTTGGCGATGCGCAGGGCACGGACGCCGTTGGTGACGTAGTCCTCCGGGCCGGTGACGGCGACCACCGCGCCGGTGTGGCGGGCGAGGGCGTCGGCCCCTGCCTCCGCGGCGGTGACGGTGTCGCCGGTGTCGACGCCGCGGCCGGCGGCGTCCGCGCCGGCCAGGGTCAGGATCTCGGAGGCGTTGCCGCGGATCACCGTGGGGCCCAGCTCGACGAGCCGGGCGCCCAGCTCGCGGCGAAAGGCCGTGGCGCCCACGGCCACCGGGTCGAGCACCCAGGGCGTGTCCGCGCTGCGGGCCGCGTCCACCGCCGTTTCCATCGCCGCCGCCTGGGGCGCGGTGACCGTACCAATATTGATCGCGAGGGCATCCGCCAGCGCCGCGAATTCGCCGGCCTCCTCGTACGCCTGCACCATCGCCGGCGAGGCGCCGACGGCCAGCAGGACGTTGGCGAGGAAGTTCATCGATACATCGTTGGTGATGTTGTGCACCAGCGGCGCCGCCTCGCGCATGTGCGCGAGACGATCGCCGGGGCGGAAGGGGCTAGGCGTATCCGTCATGTCCGTCTCCGCTCGTGTCGCGTCCGCCGGGTTTTCAGAGAATGGACTCCAGGGGGGCCGGGATGCGCAGCGGCGCCGGCATCATCGACTCCCGTGTGACCTCCGGGGGCGAGGGCTGGCCGAGCTTTGTCACCCGGCGCAACAGCTCGTAGTAGCGGCGGATATTGGCGACGTAGCGCACCGGCTCCCAGCCACGGGCGTAGCCGTGCTGGACACGGCTGTACCAGCGCTCCTTGGCCAGCAGGGGCAGGTTGTCGCGCACGTCCAGCCATTTATCCGGGTCGCCGCCGCGCATCTCCGTGATCCGCCGGGCGTCCTCCAGATGACCGAGGCCGACGTTGTACGCCGCCAGCGTGAACCAGGTGCGGTTCGGCTCCTCGATGTCGTCAGGCAGGCGCCCGCGCAGGGAGTTGAAGTAGGCCGCGCCGCCGCTGATGCTCTGGGCCGGGTCGCGGCGGTTGTCGATGCCGACGAACTGCGCGGTGTCCTGCGTGAGCATCATCACCCCGCGCACCCCGGTGGGGGATACCGCGTCCGG
>NZ_WNXE01000511.1:0-1148 GCF_010993615.1 Arhodomonas sp. KWT
GCGCATTAGCCGCCAGTCGCGTACGCCGGCTTTTCCATGGATCGCCCGCCGAGCATGAACACAACGACCGCAATCACGGCGCCGAGCGCGTCACTGGCCAGCCCCGGATAGATAAGCGCCAGCGCGCCGACCAGTGCGAGCAGGCGCCACGCGGGCTTAAGCGCGCGCCGCATATAGCCCTCGACCGCGACGGCCAGCAGCAGCACACCAAGCACACCGGTGGCGGCCACCATCAGCACGTTGAGCCAGGTCGCGTCGATGATGAGCATGCTGTGGGCGAACACGAACATATAGGGCACCACGAACCCGGCGATGGCCAGCTTCATCGCCTGCATGCCGGTGGCGTTGGGTGTGCCGCCGGAGATGCCGGCACCGGCGTAGGCGGCCAGCGCCACCGGCGGCGTGAGGTTGGCGAAGATGCCGAAGTAGAACACGAACATGTGCGCCACGAAGATGGCGGTGTCGCCGGAGCCGGCCAGCTCGCGGAACAGCGGCAGGTTGAGCAGGATCGGCGCCGCCATGGTCGAGGTGATGATGTAGCAGGGAATGCTGGGCAGGCCCATGCCGAGGACGATGGAGGCGGCCATGGTCAGCGCCAGCGTGACCAGCAGCCGCAGCATGTCGTAGGGAATCGCCTGGCCCATGGTGACGACCGCATCGGCGGCGTCCAGGGCGATGCCGGTGAGCGTGGCCACGCCGACGATGATGCCCACTGCGCCGCAGGCGATGGCGACGGGGATGGCGTTACGCACGCCGTCGGTCATGGCGTCGCGACAGTCGCCGACGTCCATGACCTCGGACTCCAGCGAAAGCCCGCGGCGCACGAAGTTCACGGCCACCGGCACGGCGATGATGGCGAACAGCCACCAGCGCGCGGCCGTCATGTGCGGCAGGCTGCGACCGTCCATCCACGCCATGATCTGCGGCTCGAAGATCAGCGCCGCGAGCACCGCGGACAGGCCCACGACCAGCCGCGGCGTGCCGCAGATGAGCACGGTGGAGGCGATCGACCAGAACGCGGCAAAGAACGGCGCCCGCCCGTCGAAGATCAGCCACAGCAGCACGACCATCGGAATGAGCAGATGCCCGCGCTTGAGCATCACCTCCTTTACCGGCGTGAGCTCCGCGCGGTCGATGCCGGACAGGCC
>NZ_WNXE01000512.1:0-1141 GCF_010993615.1 Arhodomonas sp. KWT
TCGCCGGCACCCTTCTTCACCGCCAGGCCGGCGGCGCCGCTCAGGGGGCCGAGAACCACCTGTGCGCCGTCGCGGTTTACCAGCGCGCGGGTCTTCTCGACCGCGACACTGGGATCCATGGCGCTGTCCTCGATGAACAGCTTCACCGGCCGGCCGTTGATCTCGCCGCCGAACTCCTCAACCGCCAGCTTCACGCCGTCGACGCCGTCGGCGCCCATCTGGGCGAATGCCCCGCTGAGGCTCGCCATCACCCCGATGCGAATGGGTTCCTTGTCCTGTGCCATGAGCGGCGAGCTCACCATGCCGAGGGCCATGCCGCAGCCGGCGATGGCCGCGGTCACTCTGGTCGTGACTCTCATCTCTCTCCTCCGTCGGGCGTATCGCCCGGTTCTGGTTGTCGGTCCGCCCGGTGCCGGTCCGTCTGGCCCGGGCCTCCGTGCTGCGCCCCGTTTATACCGATAAGCACATGCCGCACCGTGCCGCCGCAGGTCCCCCGGGAGGCGGTGCCTGCGGTGGTGCGGGGCGGCCGTTCCGCCCCGGGGGCGGCTCTCCGGCCGCGGCCGCGATCAGCCCCGCTTCGGGCACGCTTGCACCCCTTTCAGGGGTCTGGCGTTATGATTCGTGGCGCGTGACCGTGCTTGAAAACTAGTACGCGACGAGAAAGGCGGGCCATGGCTACAAGACACGACGACCTGTCCGAAACACACATCGTGGGTGAGGACACACAGCAGTGGATCGTCCGTGCCGAGGACTGTCCGTCCCTGGCGGGCCGGCACATTTCGCATGTGGGTGTCGGCGATGCCGCCGTGCCCTACCGGATCGTGCGGCTGCGCCTCAGCGGGGCCTATATCCATGCCTGCCTGGGCGGTGAGGGGGTGATGCTGCTGGACGGCCGCTGGCGGCGCATGGGTCCGGGCATGATGTCGTTCGCGCCCGCTCATGGCCTGCACGCCTTTCATGCGGTCCCCCGGAGCCGCTGGCAGTACTGCTGGGTACGCTATCTGCCGACCGCGCCGCGCTCCGTGGTGGGCACCATGGCGCCGGTCATGGGTGCGTTCCGGGCCGAGCCGCTCAAGCACGCGATCCTGGGTCTGCACAGCGAGGTGTTCCTGGGTGAACACGACCCCGCCGCGTGCGTGCT
>NZ_WNXE01000513.1:0-1142 GCF_010993615.1 Arhodomonas sp. KWT
GAGGGCACCGGCTATGCGCTGGTCCCGCCGGTGGTGATACGTGACGAGCTGAATTCGGGCAGGCTGGTCGAGCGTTGCCGTGTGCCGGAGGTGCGCGAGCGCTTTTACGCGATCTTCCAGCGCCGGCAGTTCCCGAACCCGCTCGTGCGCGAGCTGCTCGACACGCTTGCAACCCCTTCCGATCAATGAATACCCCGGTCCCCGGTCTGTTATCTTGCCGTAAATGACCGTGTCGTCACCGGAGCGGGTGCTTTGAGCGACATCCTCGATCTTCTCGAGAACAACCGACGCTGGTCGGAGCGGCTGTCCAGCGAGCGGCCGGACTTCTTCTCCCGGCTGGCGCGCCAGCAGAATCCGGACTACCTCTGGATCGGCTGTTCGGACAGCCGGGTGCCCGCCAACGACATCGTCGACCTGATGCCCGGGGAGCTGTTCGTGCACCGCAACGTCGGGAACGTGGTGGTCCACAGCGACATGAATGCCATGTCGGTGCTGCAGTTCGCCGTTGAGGTGCTGCACGTGCGCCACATCATCGTCACAGGCCATTACGGCTGTGGCGGGGTCCGTGTCGCCATGGGGCACCGTCAGTTCGGGCTGATCGACAACTGGCTGCGGCACATCAGGGACGTCTATCACCTCCACGAGACGGAGCTCGACGCGATCGAGGACGAGGAGCGGCGTACCGACCGGCTCTGCGAGCTCAATGTCGTCGAGCAGGTGCGCAACGTCTGCTACACGACCATCGTGCAGAATGCCTGGGCGCGCGGGCAGACCCTGGCGGTGCACGGCTGGGTCTACGGTCTTGTAGACGGGCGGGTGAACGACCTGTCGGTGAGCGTGCGCGGGCCGGGCGAGATCGACCGCATCTACCGCATGGATCCCATCGGCGACTGAGTCCGCCGCGGCGGCGCTATACTCGGGGAACGCGCCTGTTTCGTCCCGGGTCGAAGAGGACACAGGCGCCACTCAGGGAGGGGCGGGATCATGCGCCAGCTGTTCGCCATAGTCGTCGTATCCGCCGTCATGCTCGGTGGCTGCGCCAGTGTGCCGGAGTCCCTGCAGAGCGCGCCCGCCGCCTCGCCTACGCCGGCGGATGTCCGTGCGGAGGCCGGGCGGTATACCGGCACGCGGGTGCTCTGGGG
>NZ_WNXE01000514.1:0-1142 GCF_010993615.1 Arhodomonas sp. KWT
GAGGGCACCGGCTATGCGCTGGTCCCGCCGGTGGTGATACGTGACGAGCTGAATTCGGGCAGGCTGGTCGAGCGTTGTCGCGTGCCGGAGGTGCGCGAGCGCTTCTACGCGATCTTCCAGCGCCGGCAGTTCCCGAACCCGCTGGTGCGCGAGCTGCTCGACACGCTCGCAACCCCTTCCGATCAATGAATGCCCCGCTCCCCTGTCTGTTATCTTGCGGTAAATGACCGTGTCGTCACCGGAGCGGGTGTTTTGAGCGACATCCTCGATCTTCTCGAGAACAACCGGCGCTGGTCGGAGCGGCTGTCCAGCGAGCAGCCGGATTTCTTTTCCCGGCTGGCACGCCAGCAGAATCCGGACTACCTCTGGATTGGCTGCTCGGACAGTCGCGTGCCCGCCAACGACATCGTCGACCTGATGCCCGGGGAGCTGTTCGTGCACCGCAACGTGGGGAACGTGGTGGTGCACAGCGACATGAATGCCATGTCGGTGCTGCAGTTCGCCGTGGAGGTGCTGCACGTGCGCCACATCATCGTCACCGGTCATTACGGCTGTGGCGGGGTCCGTGTCGCCATGGGGCACCGGCAGTTCGGCCTGATCGACAACTGGCTGCGACACATCAGGGACGTCTATCACCTCCACGAGGCGGAGCTCGACGCGATCGAGGACGAGGAGCGGCGTACCGACCGGCTCTGCGAGCTCAACGTCGTCGAGCAGGTGCGCAACGTCTGCTACACGACCATCGTCCAGAATGCCTGGGCACGCGGGCAGACCCTGGCGGTGCACGGCTGGGTCTACGGGCTCGTCGACGGGCGGGTGAACGACCTGTCGGTGAGCGTGCGCGGACCGGGCGAGATCGGCCGCATCTACCGCATGGATCCCATCGGCGACTGAGCCCGCCGCGGCGGCGCTATACTCGGGGAACGCGCCTGTTTCGTCCCGGGTCCAAGAGCAGACAGGCGCCACTCAGGGAGGGGCGGGATCATGCGCCAGCTGTTCGCCATCGTCGTCGCATCCGCCGTCATGCTCGGTGGCTGCGCCAGTGTGCCGGAGTCCCTGCAGAGTGCGCCCGCCGCCTCGCCTACGCCGGCGGATGTCCGTGCGGAGGCCGGGCGGTATACCGGCACGCGGGTGCTCTGGGG
>NZ_WNXE01000515.1:0-1138 GCF_010993615.1 Arhodomonas sp. KWT
TGCGCGTTGTCCAGTGCACGCTCCGGGCGCACTACACCGAGGCCGTGGCGGTGGGGCGCGAGGCGCTGGCTCAGTTCGGCGAGGTCCTGCCGGAGGCGGACCTGGAGGACGTCCGCGACCGCGAGCTCGCCGCGGTGCGTTCCCTGCTGGAGGGGCGCCCGCTGGAGTCGCTCGGTGGCATGCCGGCCATGACCGACCGGCGCCGGCGCGCGGTGATGAAGCTGCTGATCGCGCTGGGGCCGCCGTGTTACCGCGCCCATCCGGGGCTGTGGTCGGTGATCGTGGCCCGCGAGGTGCGGCTGTGCCTGGAGAGCGGCAACGTTACCGGGGCGGCATACAGTTACCCCGCCTACGGCGGCCTGCTGACCCACGTGGGGCAGGGTGACGGGGGCGACTGCGCGGCGCTCTATCGTGCGACCCGGGAGCTGATGGCGCAGTTCACGGACCGCGCGGAGAACAGCATGGCGCACCTGATGATGGGTAGCTCGCTGACCCACTGGTTCGCACCGCTGCAGGCAGCAAGCGAGGACTACCTGGAGGCCTACCGTACCGGCCAGGCCTCGGGGAACCTCCAGTACGCCGTTTACGGCTTCGGCCACGATACCTACTGCCGCTATTTCCGCGGTGAGCCGCTGGACGAGCTTATCCCGGATGTCCTGAGCTACCTGGAGTACACCGAGCGGCGGCGCAACCTTTGGGGCATTGATCTCATCACCGGGGCGCTGCGTGTCTTCTCCCTGCTCCATGGCGGACGGGACGAGCCCGACTGGCTGCACAAGCACGAGAGCGAGACGGATTACCTCGCACGCTGCGAGGCGCACGAGAACCTCCAGGTTCTGTGTATCTACCACATCATGCGCGCCATGGCGCTGCTGCAGCTCGGAGAGGTCAGCGCCGCGGCGCACAGCATAGGCGAGGCGGAGACGCGGCTCGACAGCGTCTCCGTGCAGGGACTGCTGCCGGTCACCCAGTTCCCGGCGCTCAGGGCACTGGTGCTGGTGCAGGCGCCCGAGGCCCTGGACGCCGACGACGGGACGGTGGCGGCCGCCCTGGAGGACGCCGTCGCGCGCTACGGGCGCTGGCGCCGCCACGCCCCCGACAACTTCGAGCACTGGTACCGGCTGATGCAGGCCGAGCA
>NZ_WNXE01000516.1:0-1138 GCF_010993615.1 Arhodomonas sp. KWT
CGTCGACCTCCAGCGCCGGCGCATCGGGCTGTCCATGCGCCTGGACGACGAGGCCGGCAGCAAGGCCGGCCGGGATCAGCCGGCGGGCAAACCGGGGGGCGCCGGCAAGGGCAAAGGCAGGGGCCGGGGCGGGCGCCGTGACAACAAGCCCGAGCCGCGCCCGGAGACGGCCATGGGCGCCGCCTTCGCCGCACTGCAGGGCCAGCGCGACCGCTCCGGGCGCTGATGGCCCCGGCGCGCGTTGGGCATCGGGGCGCGGGGCGCTGGTATCATGGAGGCAGTCAGGCGTTGTGCGATTGCCATGAGTGACACCGCGTCCCGCGACGAACCGCGCTTCCCGCCGCCGCCCCGCGAGCCCGACCTCGACGAGTGCTGCGGCACGGGCTGCGACCCCTGCGTGTTCGATATCTACGACCAGCGCCTGGAGCGCTGGCGCGAGCGCTGCGCGGCGATCCGCGAGGCCCACGGGCTGCCGCCGGCCGAGGAGCCGCCGTGCTGATCAAGCTGCTGGTACTGGCGGCAGTGGTGACCGCCGCGGTGCTCTGGGTCTCGCCGGCGGCGCGGGCGTCGATCCGCCCGCACCTGCCGCGCCTGATCCTCATCGGCGCGCTGGTGGTCATCGCGCTGCTGGTCGTCACCGGCCGGCTGTCCTGGATCGGCGCGGCCATCGCCGCCACCGCCGCCGCCATCCAGCGCTTCATCCCCACCGCGATGCGCCTCGCCCCGCTGCTGCGCTTCCTCGGCAGCCGCACGGCACCCGCCGGCGGGTCCGCGGGGACACCCCCACCGTCGGGCGGCGACGACGGCCCCATGACCCGCGCCCGGGCCCTGGCCGTGCTCGGCCTGGAGAACCAGCCCGACCCACCGGACCGGGAGGCCGTGCTCGCCGCCCATCGCCGGCTCATCCAGCACTGTCACCCCGACCGCGGCGGCTCCGGCTACCTCGCGGCACAGCTCAACGAGGCCCGGGACTGCCTCCTCGGAGACGACCGCGCCGCCTGAGCGGGCGGCCGGGCATACGCCCGGGCGCGCCGGGGCTGATAGACTGCTCCCGCAAGCGATTCGCGCGGACGAACAAGGGCCCGAGGCGATGTACCACCGATTCTTCGGACTGGAGCACGACCCCTTCCGGCTGACC
>NZ_WNXE01000517.1:0-1137 GCF_010993615.1 Arhodomonas sp. KWT
GAGGCCCGAGAGCAGCCGGTCCAGCGTGGTGACGATATCGACGAGGCGGGCGCGCTCCTTGTTCAGGTTCTGCGCACACTCGGGGTCGTTCCACACGTCCGGGTTCTCGAGCTCCCGGGTTACCTCTTCGAGACGTTCCCTGCGGTTATCGTAGTCAAAGATACCCCCTAAGGGACTCGGCGCGTCCCTGGAGGTCCTCGAGGGTATGGTTGATGGTGTTGATCTCGGCCATCGCTGAAGCGATCCCCTTTCCGTCCGCGCCCGTCGGGGCGCCGGTGCAAAACGGCTGATTCTACACCAGCGTGCGCGCGCCCGTCAGGCCACTCAGCGGACCTCGTCCCAGGCCTCGGCGAGGCGGCGCTCGGAGACCCGCTCGCGGGTGCCCAGGTCCTGGGCGAACTGCGAGATGCGGTACTCCTCCACGAGCCAGCGGAAATGCGCCAGTGCCGGATCGTTTACGCCCTTGCGCTCGTGCTGGGCGCGGCGTTCCAGGTAACGCTCCCACCAGCGCCGCACGGCGCGATGGGGCTCGGCGTCACGGCCCGGCTCGCGCTCCAGTCGGTCCAGGCGGCGCTCGATGCCGGCGAGGTAGCGGGGCAGATCCTCCAGGCGATCCGCCGGCGTGGCGCTGACGAAGCCGGGATAGACGAGCCCGTCGAGCTGCTCACGGATGTCCGACAGGGCGTTGACCATGGCCAGCGATACCGACCCCCCGGTGCGCTTGCGGATCGCGTGGTGGCGTTCCAGCACCGTGCCCACGGTGGCGGTCAGCGCCTCCGCGGCGGGGACCAGCTCGCTGCGATGCTCGCGCAACCGGGTCTCGAAGTCCGCCCGGGTGCGCGGCACCGAGTCGTCGAGGAACACCCGGTCGAAGACCGCCTGGAGGATGTCGGCCCTGAGCGCATCGCAGGTGCCGATACGGTGATAGAGCAGGCACAGGCGGTCGATGCCGGGCAGCGCGCGGCGCAGGTGCCGGGTCTGGTCCGGCAGGCTCAGCATGAGCAGTCGGCGCACGCCGGCGCGGTGGGCATGCTCCGCCGCCTCCGGGGCATCGAGCAGACGCAGGGCGACGGTCTCGCCCTCGTCCACCAGCGCCGGATAGCCACGCAGGGTGACGCCGTTCTGCTCCAGGGTGAC
>NZ_WNXE01000518.1:0-1135 GCF_010993615.1 Arhodomonas sp. KWT
GAGGAGTAGTTCCGTGCCGTGACGTTGCAGGGCGTGGTGACGTGGGCGTTCTCGGCGGCCGTCGGTGCCCGGCCCAGTGGCGGGAACTCGCACAGCCGGGCGTCGCTGGTGATCATCCACGCCTGCCAGCGTTCCCGGGTCGCGTCGAAGAGATACAGGTAGCCTTCGCGGAGCAGCCGCAGCCCGTACCGGCTCTGCTCGAGAGGGGGGAAGTGGGTGGCCGCGTGCACGAGCATGGGTTGAGGTAGCTCCAGCCCCTCGCCCCCGTCGGGCGGGTCCACGACGGCGTAACGCACGGGCAGGATGGGTAGCCCGACCCGCTCGCAGAAGGGGCACTCGTATGTGCGCGTGCCCGCCGCCGTGTACCGATCCACCATATCCACTACGTCGCCCGGGTCGATGAATGCCGTCATGTCCGCGCTCCCCTGCTCTCTTCGGCGATCCGTCGCCAGTCGTGCGTGCCCCACGTCCGTGTCAGCGCCCGGTAGTCTTCGCCCTGGCGGCAACGCGCGAGGACATGGCGCATGACCGGGTGACGGTGGAACGAATCCGTGCTGCCTAGACCGTGCAAGGCGAATGCTATGCGCGAGCCCGGATCGGTGATGCCCTCGCGGTGGGCGACGGCGAGCAGGCGGTCGAGGCGGATGATGGCGTTATCCGTCCATGGGGCGGTCCCGGTATGCGGCACGGACAGTGCCAGCGTCCGGTTGACCAGGCCGATGCGGTCGATGGCATCCCACTGTTCCGGCGCCAGGGCGCGCTCGCCGGACCGGTGGGCGCCGTCATGGGGGGAGGCGTGACGGATGCAGCCCGTGCGCCCCACGAACAGCCAGTGATCGACGGGGCCCAGTAGCGCTGCCAGCTGGGTGTCGCTACAGAGGCTCAGCAGCCGCTCCATGACCCGCGGATCGTAGTAGCGCAGCAGGGCCGCCCGTCCGGACGGTTTCGTCTGCCGTAGCTGACGGCTCAGGTAGCGGGCGACGCCCTGCACTGCGCCTGCGAAGATCAGCCAGCCGCATACCGGGCGTGGCTCGTCGGGCCGGGGCGGTGACGCACAGTGGGCCTGCAGTCTCGTCCATATCCGCTGGGGCGTGCCCGTGACGGGCTGCAGGCGCAGTCGCTCGGCCGGTGGCTG
>NZ_WNXE01000519.1:0-1135 GCF_010993615.1 Arhodomonas sp. KWT
GTGCTGGCACTGACGTTGCCGTGCATGGCTGCCCTCAACCGGTGGTCGTACCGCCGCGACGACGGCGGCCTGCGGGGGGACGGCAGCGAACAGGCCCTGGGCGGCAGGGTGCTCGAAGGTGTCCGTGCCGTTGCCGGATCGCGCTATCTTCTCGGCATCTGCGCCTTCATCTGGCTGTACACGACCCTGGCGACGTTCCTCTATTTTGCCCAGGCCACCATCGTCGAGCGCGCGTTCGCGGACACCGGCGACCGTACCAGCGTTTTCGCCGCCATGGACCTTGCCACCAACGCGCTGACGGTGGGGGTGCAGCTCTTCGTTACCGGCCGTCTGGTCCGCCGTATCGGCCTGGGCCGGGCGCTGGCGCTGGTGCCGCTGATCGTGGCTGCAGGGTTCCTGGTGCTCGCGGCGTTGCCGGTGCTGGCCGTGCTGGTGGTCTTCCAGGTGCTGCGGCGTTCGGGCAACTATGCCGTGGCGCGGCCGGGGCGCGAGATGCTGTTCACCGTCGTACCGCGGATGCAGAAATACAAGAGCAAGAATTTCATCGATACGGTGGTCTATCGGGGCGGTGACGCCCTGGCGGGCTGGGTGTACACGGCGCTTGGAGCGCTGGGGCTGGGCGTGGCGGGCATCGCCGTGGTGGCTGCGCCGCTCGGTCTGATCTGGGCGGCGATCGGCTACCGGCTGGGTGTCATACAGGGCAATCTGGCGCGACAGGCGCGCCTGGAGGTGGGTGATGAGCCGGCGACGGAGTCGATCAGCGCCTGATGGCGGCATCAGCCGACGGCGCTTCCTCGGGTGGTCGGCGGCCGCGGGGGCCGTGGCGGTATTCGGCCCGGTCCGGCTGCGGGCGGCGACGGGGCCGTTGATCCGCCGGTCGATCCCGGCCAGCGCTGAGCGCATCCCCGTCATCGGGCTCGGAACGGCCCGTACCTTCGACGTGGACCCCGGTGATCCGGCGGCGATGGCGCCGCTGCAGGGTGTGATGAGCCGGTTCTTCGAGGGCGGCGGGCGACTGGTGGACTCCTCGCCCATGTACGGTCACGCGGAGGCGGTGGTCGGGGCGCTCGCGCGGCAGCTCGGCATCGCCGACGAGCTGTTCATGGCCACGAAGGTCTGGACCCGTGGCCGCGAG
>NZ_WNXE01000051.1:0-18780 GCF_010993615.1 Arhodomonas sp. KWT
ACAGGCGCTGAAGGAATGGCAACAAAGCCACCCGCAACTATTCATTCGGCAGGTGCGCAATCATCCGGGACCTGACAAATAAGGGAGCGGGATGATTTTTCCGTGATTGGCCGCGTTGCTCTGGTGACGGCGCAGCGCCGTCACTCAACGGGGCAGACTGTCGGGTAAATGCTCAACGAGCTCAGTCCGACGATACTCTGGCCGCCGTCAAGGCCGGCGCCTCTGCCGGGGCTCGGCCGGTGGATAGGTCTCGCGAACCAGCAGCGCCGCCGCCAGCCCGGCGACGCTCAGCATGGCGGGTAGCCAGAGTGCGGTGCGGTATGTCGCCGGCGATGCCGGGGCGGTGGAGACCCACGAGACGAACCAGCCATAGCCCGTCTGCACGACCGCCGTCGTCAGGAATACGCCCATGTTTACCAGGGCGAGCGCGACGCCGATGACGTCTTCGGACACGCTCTCCTTCACGGTGGCGAAGGAAACCACGACCTGCGCGCTCGATAACCCCAGTACCAGAAAGCAGGCCAGGCCGGTGGCGGCGCCACTCCATGGCCCGAACAGCAGCCAGGCCCAGGCCAGCGCACCGACCAGTGAGGCCAGGCAGATGAACGCCTTGCGCGTTCGCAGCCAGTCCGAGACATGGCCGACGAGCAGTGAACCGAGTCCGTAGGGCACCAGTGCGCAGGTGATGATCCACGACGCGGTGTTGCCCGACAGGCCGAAACCGTTGCCCAGCAGATGAGTGCCCCAGAGCCCGGCAAACGCATAGAACGTACCGTTCGTGCCGGAGATCGCCAGCAGCACCAGCCAGAGCTGTGGCTGACGTGCGGCACCCAGCCAGGCCCGCCTGCGGGCCAGTGCGGTGCCGCCGGGCGCTGCGGCGCCCGGCGGGGGGCAGTCATGCCCGGTTTCCGCGGGGTGACGCCAGAGCAGGGCGATGAGCGCACCGACCCCGATCGTGGCCGCGCCGAGACTGACGAAGATCGAACGCCAGTCGAGCACCCGGAGCAGGGCGTATGCCGGTGCCTCCGCCGAGATCGATCCGAGTGCGGCGGCAAGGAGCGTAACGCCGGTCACCAGACCGAACCGCCGACCGGCGAACCACAGTGCGTTGTTCTTCATCACGGCCACGAAGACGATCGACATGCCGATGCCGACCAGCAGCGGGCCCGCGAGTGCGACCGGGTAGCTCGGTGCGAGCCCGAGCGTGAGCGCCCCGGCGCCGGTCAACAGGGTGCCGGCGGTGGCCGGCCACCGGACGCCGAGTCGATCCACGAGCATGCCCGCGGGGATCTGCATCAGCGTGTAGACCCAGAAATGCGTGGCTGCGAGCGCCCCGATCCCGGCGGCACCGAGTTCGAAGCTCCGGCCGATGGGCAGGGAGAACGTGGCCGGGGCGAATCGGTTGAAAAAGCCGATGTAAAAGGCCGTGGCCAGCAGGCCGTAGCTGAGCGCGCGCCACCGTCTGCTGCCGCGTGTGCCGGTTCGCAGTGTCGTCGGGACGGGCGCTCTGCCGTGGACGGCCGTCGGGGCGCGGGTCGATCCCGCGGTGTCGGTGGATGTGGCCGGCGGTTCGATGCCCATACCGATCTCCAGGGCGAATGGACCAGTGACATCGATCCTCGTATCGTGACGCGGAGCGATACAGCGACAGATTTACGACGCAGAGGCGATACAGACAGGGCATGCGGCTATACGAGCGGCTGGCGGACGACGTCGCGTGGGCGATCGGTGCCGGGGTCTACCCGCCGGGCACGCGGCTGCCATCGGTGCGCGATGTCAGTCGGCACCGTGGTGTGAGCGTGTCCACCTGCGTTCGGGCCTATCACGAGCTCGAGCGTCGCGGGGTTATCGAAGCGGCGCCGCGCTCGGGCTTTTTCGTCGTTGGCCGCCGGCACTCGGCGCTGCCCACGATACCGGGCGGACGTTCATCGCCGGTGGCGGTTGCCGGCAGTGACCGCATCCTGCAACTGCTCGCGGCAGCCACCGATCCCCGGGTAGTGAATTTCGGTGCGGCCACGCCGCATCCGGACTACATGCCCGGAACGGCAGTCGCGGCGGCGAGCCGGACGGTCTGGGGCAGTGCACGCCGGCGGTGCATGAGTCAGGCCTTTCCGCCCGGTGCGGTCGAACTGAGGACGGCGGTGGCACGGCGTCTGGCCATGTCGGGGTGTCGACTCGATCCGGACGGCATCCTGATCACCAACGGTTGTCAGGAGGCCATGGCGATCGCCTTGAAGACCCTGTGCCGGCCGGGGGACGTCGTGGCCGTCGAGGCGCCCACCTACTACGGCCTGCTGGAGGTGCTCGAACAGCAGCAGCTTCGGGCCCTGCCGATCCCGGCCGACCCCAGTCAAGGGATATCGCTCGAGGCGCTCGACCGGGCCCTGCAGACAGGCGATGTCCGGGCGTGTGTCGTCACGCCGGTGGCGTCCAATCCGCTGGGCGTGACGCTGTCCGATGAACGCAAACAGGCCCTTGTGGACCTGGTGGAGCGCCACGCCGTTGCGCTGATAGAGGACGACACGTATGGCGAGCTGGTCGAGGCAGGGCGCCGGCACACTCCGGTGAAGGCTTGGGATCGCACCGGTCTCGTGTATTACTGCGGCTCGGCCACGAAGACGATCTGTGCCGGTCTGCGTGTCGGCTGGCTGGTGGCCCCCGCATCCCGGCGACAGTCGGTTGCCTTCGAGCAGTACCTGCGCACGATCTCGGTCAACACCCAGGCCCAGCTCACGCTCGCGCAGTACCTCGCGACCGGGCAGGTGGACCGGCAGCTGCGATCGGCGGCGCGCTCGTACCGGGGGTGCGTCTCGGAGCTGATCGCACGGATCGAGAGGCATTTCCCGGCGGGCACCCTGATCAGCGCGCCCCAGGGCGGGTTTCTCGTATGGGTCGAGCTGCCCGGGGCCGTGGATACGGCCTCGTTGCTGGGCGAGGCCCTGAAACGGGGGATCAGCTTTGCCCCGGGGGCGCTGTTCGCACCGGATGATCGTTTCGGCAATTGCATGCGTCTGAATGCCGCCGTGGCGTGGAACGGGCGCTCGTACGAGGCGCTTGAAACGCTGGGCGGACTCATCGAGCGCTCGTCCGGTCGATCCGGTTTCGTCCCGAACGCCGGGACGGGCGCCGATCCCGGCGGTTGAATGGCGGTGTCCGCGGTGCCGCGGATCGTCGCGCTCGCGGGGCGACGGGCCCTGTTCGTTCCCGATTTTACAGCCGGAAGCTGAACGCCGGCTCCTCCGGCTGCATCTCGTTGCGTACGCGCTCGCGGATGGCGGGGTCGATCCGCGGGTCGTCCAGGTCGTAGAGGCCGCAGCCGCGCAGGGTCTCGCGCAGGGGCACGTCGCGGCCGAGGTACTGGAGGATGACGCGGTAGCAGGCGATGCCGCGGTCGGCCGTGCCGGTCACGCCGAGGGTCAGGCCCGGCATGAGCGAGGGCTGGTCGCGGTCCCGCGCGTAGAGGACGGTGAGCCACACCATTTTCCCCACGCTCGCCTCCCGCTCGAACATCAGCACGTTCTGCCCCGAGTGGACGAACAGGCCGTTGTACTTGAGCGTGGTCTGCCTGGGGTCGTCGGGGTAGCGCTCGATGTTGCGGCTGAACACGAAGCCGCTGTCCTCCGTCACCTGGATGAATCCCCGCATCAGCCGGCCCGGGTGCTCCGCCGGGCAGAAGTAGTTGTAATAGTAGCCGGTGTACTCGCGCAGCCGTTCGTGGCTGTCCGGGTTGAGCAGCAGGATGTCGCGCATGCGCTCGGAGATGGCGGAGAATTCGCCGGCCACCGGGCGCTTGACGGCCACGAGCCGCCGGAAGGTTTCGTGGTCCAGCAGCATCTCCGACTCCTCGAAGCCGAAGTAGTCGCTGATGAGGCGCAGGCGCTGCAGCCCGGGCCGGCTGTCCCCCGAGAGGTAGCGGTGGAACTGCTGGCGGTTCACGCCGAGCCGGCGGCAGGTGTCGGCAATGGACCGGGAGTAGCTGCACACGAGCCGGAGGTTGCGCGGGAAGTCGTCGCTCGCCATCCGTAGGTACTCTGTCGCATTTTGTCGCACTGACTATAACAGAAAGCGTCATGCTGCAACGCAGCATTCTGTTGCCGCGATGCTGCGTGGCTCCATAGACTGCGATGAAGCCGCGGGAGTGCCGAGCCGCGATCGGTCCCCCGCAAGGCCGACCTCAGAAAACGACCCGCCGGGTCCGGAGGAAAGCATGTCCAAGAAACGTCCGTCGTCCTTCCCGCTGGTCCGCGCCCTCGTGCTCGGCGCCGCCGGCCTGGCCCTCGTGGCCGGCGCCTCGTTCCGCGCCAGTGCCGCGGATGACGTCCTGCGTGTGCTGACCTGGGAGGGGCTGGCGAACGACCAGTGGGTAAAGCCCTTCGAGGAGGCGCACGACGTCGAGGTCAAGCGCACCTACGTCGGCTCCAACGACGAGTACATGGCCAAGCTCGCCGCCGGCGACACGCAGTACGACGTGGTCGTGATCGTGAGCTCGCTGGCGCAGCCCGCCATCGACGCCGGCTTCGTCGAGCCGGTGGATCTGGACAGGATCCCGAATTTCGGACAGCTCTACCCGAGGTTCCAGAAGCTCGGCTTCCTGCGCCAGGACGGCCGCCAGTACGGCGTGCCCAATGACTGGGACGTGCTGCCGGTGACCGTCAACGCCGACGAGGTCGACGGCTGCAGCTTCGACGTGCTCTTCGACGACAGCTACAGCGGCCGGATCTCCATGTGGGACGACGTCGCCACCCTCGGCACCGTCGCCGCCTACATGGGCTACGACAACATCTGGACCCTCTCCGACGAACAGCTCGAGAAGGTCAAACAGAAGATGATCGAGCAGAAGCCGCTGGTGCGGACCTACTGGTCCACGGGCGGGCAGATCACCCAGCTGTTCGCCAGCGGCGAGGTGGTGGCGACGCTGTCGTGGAGCTACGTCACCGAGCAGCTCAAGGACCAGGGCGTGAACGTCGTTCAGTGCACTCCCGAGCGCACCACCGCGTTCCTGGACTCCAACTTCGTCGTCTCCGGCACCGAGCATCGCGATCTGGCCCACGCCTTCATCAATTACCTGATCTCGCCGAAGGTCATGGCCCAGGTCTACGAATCGAGCGGCTTCGGCGTCACCAACCCGAAGGCCGGGGAGTACCTGCCCGCGGAGGCGTTCGCCAGGTCGATCATGGCCAGGGACGAGAGCTTCCGCCGCAACATCAACTTCTGGCGGGAGATCCCGCGGCGCGGTAAGTACCTCGAGGTCTGGAACGAGATCAAGGCGGCCAATGTTGACTGAAACGGGTGAGGTGATCCGCCTCGATGGTGTCGCCAAGCGTTTCGGTGGGTTCGTCGCGCTGGACCATGTCGATCTCGACATCCGGCGCGGCGAGTTCCTGACGCTGCTCGGCGAGAGCGGCAGCGGCAAGACTACGACGCTGCGGATCATCAGCGGCTTCGAGGCGCCGAGCGAGGGGGCCGTCTACATGAACGGCCAGTCCCTCAACGACGTCCCCGCGCACCGGCGGCGGGTGAACACCGTCTTCCAGGACTACGCGCTGTTCCCGCACATGAGCGTCGCGGAGAACGTCGGCTACGGCCTGCGCTTCGACGGCGTCGCCCGTGCCGAACGGCGGCGCCGGGCGGGGGAGATGCTCGAGCGCGTGGGGCTTGCGGGACGGATGGACGAATATCCGGACGCGCTGTCCGGCGGCCAGATGCAGCGCGTCGCGCTCGCCCGGGCGCTGATCAAGGAGCCCGAGGTGCTGCTCCTCGACGAGCCGCTCTCCGCGCTCGACGCCAAGCTCCGCCGCGGGCTGCAGCTCGAGCTCAAGCGCATGCAGCGCGACACCGGCATCACCTTCGTCTACGTCACCCACGACCAGGAGGAGGCGCTGGTGATGAGCGACCGCATCGCCGTGATGGAGAGCGGCCGCATCCGCCAGCTCGGAGCCCCCTCCGAGGTGTTCGAGCACCCGCGCTCGCTGTTCGTCGCGGAGTTCGTCGGTGCCTCCAACCGGTTCGAGGGCCGGGTGGTGGACGCCGCCGACGGCCGGGTGGTGGTGGATCTGCAGGACGGCGCCCGCATCGCCGCCGCCGCGGGGGCGGCGACGGACCTGCGCCCCGGTATGGCGGCCTGCCTGATCGTCCGCCCGGAGCACATCCAGTTCGCTACCGGGCTCGCCGCGCGGGAGAATGTCGTTTCCGCCCGGCTGGAGGACATGGTCTACCTCGGGGTCGACCGCAAGCTCGTCCTCCGCGGGCCGGACGGCACCCGCATCGAGCTCCACGAGCGCGGCGAGCGCCTGCCCGGCGACATCGGCGAACGGCTCGGCACCACCGTGCTGCTCCAGCTGCCCGAGACGCAGCTGCATGCCTTTGCGCTGGAGGCGCGCGGTGAGTAGGGCCCAGGGCGTGGCCACGGCCGCCGGTGGTGCTGCCGTCGGTGCCCCTGCGATGTCGCTGCTGCGGCGTCTCGGACGCCGCCGCCTGGAGCTCGCGTCCGGGGGCGCCGCACTGCTCTACACGCTGGTGTTCATCGTGCTGCCGTACGCGATGGTCGCGATCTTCAGCTTCTGGGAGAAGGACCTCTACACGATCCGTCCGGCACTGTCCGTGGACAACTACGCCAAGATCGCGGGCAGCGGCGTGTACGCCCACGTCATCGGCAACTCCGTGCTGGTGGCCACCACGGTCACGGTGGTCGCCTCGGTGCTCGGCTATGTGCTCGCCTACTACCTGGCCGTGTACGCCCGGCGCTGGCGCAATCTGCTGTTCTTCCTGCTGGTGGTGCCGCTGTGGACGAGCTTCCTGCTGCGCGCCTACATCTGGACCATCATCCTCGGCCGCGAGGGGATACTGAACACGCTGCTGGTGAACCTGGGGATCATCCAGGACCCGACCCCGCTGCTGCTCTACAACAAGTTCTCCATCTGCCTTGCGTTGATCTACATCTTCCTGCCTTTCGTGGCGCTGCCGGTGTACGCCGCGCTGGAGAAGATCCCGCGCAGCTACATCGAGGCCAGCCGTGATCTGGGCTCGCCGCCGCTGCCGACCTTCAGGCACGTGGTCTTCCCGCTGACGGTGCCCGCGCTGGCGGCGGGGGCGACGGTGGTGTTCTGCCTGTCCTTCGGCGACTTCATCACGCCCAAGCTCCTCGGCGGCAGCTCCGACATCATGATCGCCAACGTCATCATCGAGCAGTTCGGCGCCGCCTTTAACTGGCCGTTCGGCAGCGCCCTCGCGGTGATCGTGCTGCTGGTGGTCTTCGCGCTGCTGGGCGTGACCTCGCTCGTCGCCCGCGGCCTGGGGCGGAACGCATGACTATGAATGCATCGACGTCCGGCAACGCGGCCCGGCGCCTGTTTACGGCGGCGGCCGCGGCGATATTCGCCTTCCTCTACCTGCCGCTGATCGTGCTGGTGGCTTTCTCCTTCCAGGAGAGCCGGATCCTCGCGTGGCCCATCGAGTCGTGGTCGCTGCACTGGTACCGCGTGCTCTGGCAGGACGCGGAGATGATCGCGGCGGTGGGCAACAGCCTGTTCGTCGCCACCGCCTGCGTGGTCATCACCACCGTGGTGGGGGTGCCGCTGGCGCTGACCCTGCGCCGCCTCGGCGGCGGCATGCGCACCGGCGTGGAGCGCGCGCTACTGCTGCCGCTGATCATCCCCCAGCTGATCACCGGCCTGGCGCTGCTGATCATCCTCCACCGGGTGGATGTCGGGCTGTCGCTGGGCACGGTGATCCTCGGCCAGAGCCTGGTGTGGATGCCCATCGTGGTGACCCAGGTGCTCGCGCGGCTGGAACGGGTCAACCCGAACCTGGAGAAGGCGAGCATGGATCTGGGCGCCGGCATGTGGCAGACGTTCTTCCTGGTGACGCTGCCCTCCATCCGCACCGCGATCATCGGCAGCGCGCTGCTGGTGTTCACGCTCTCCTTCGACGAACTGCCGGTGACGTTCTTCCTCACCGGCTCACGCAATACGCTGCCGATGCATATCTGGTCGATGCTGCGGATCGGGATCACCCCCGAGATCAACGCCATCGCCACGGTGACCGTCGGCGTATCCATCATCCTCATCCTGGCCGGAATCCGGCTGCTGGCGCGCGAGCGCGGGAGGCCCTGAACCGATGACCGACGCCCTGTCCCCGCTGTTCGACCTCGTCCCCGCGGTCGACCTTTCACGCCGTGAGCGCATGGCGCTGATGATCATCGACATGCAGTATCACGACGCCTCACCCGCCCGCGGCCTCGGCCGGGCGATCCAGGCGGTCGCCCCGGGCGCGATGGACTACTACAACGAGCGCCTGGAAGGCGTCACCGTGCCCGCCATCCGGCGGATGCTGGAGTTCTTCCGCCGCGAGGGGATCGCGGTGGTGCACCTGGTGCTCGGTTCGCGCTACCAGGACCTGCGCGAGTGCCCGCCGCGTTTTCGCGAGTGGACGCGCAATCTGGAGCGCGTCACCGGTGCGCGCGACATCTGGTGGTCCGGCAATCCGGATTTCGCGGTCCGCGACGAGCTGGCCCCGATCGAGGGCGAGACCGTGGTGCGCAAGACCACCAACGGCGGTTTCAATGGCAGCGGCCTGGATGACGTCCTCCGCCGCATGGACATCGACACCCTGGTAGTCGCCGGCGTGGTGACCAGTGCCTGCGTGGAGACCACCGTGCGCGATGCCGCCGACCGCGGTTACCACTGTGCCCTCGTCGACGAGGCCACCGCCGACTACGACCCGGAGATGCACCGGGCGACGCTCAAGGCGTTCGCACTCAACTTCGGCCGGGTGGTGGATTCCGCCGACGCGCTGATCGAGGCGGTGGATCGGGGGGCGACCGTCTAGCGCCCGGGCCTCCTAACGACTCATGGCGTGGAAACGGTCGACGACGTGCTCGGCGAGGGCGTCCGCGGCGCTGCCGCGCCCCGGGGCGCGCAGGAGCTGGATCCGGTAGGCCCCGAGTGCCGGCAGCCCGGCGTCCGCGTCCAGCACGCGCAGGGGCGGGCGGATCAGGCTCCGGGGGAAGGGGGCCACGGCGAGATCGGCGAGCATCGCCGCCTCCTGGGCGGCGCAGTGTTCGCTGGTGTAGGCGATACGGTAGTCGCGGCCGCTGCGGTCCAGCGCCTCCAGCGCCATCGCCCGCCAGGCGCAGCCGTGTTCGGCCAGGGCCAGGGGCAACGGCGTTCGCCCCGCGCAGACACCGCCCTCGCGCCCCGCCCAGACCAGGTGCTCGCTGTAGACGACCTCGCCGCGGCGATCCTCCTGGCCCTCGTTGCCCGCGGTCATCAGCATCAGGTCCAGCTCGCCGGCGTCCAGGCGTTCCAGCAGATCCCCGCTGCGGCCCACGCGCACCGTGACCTGCACCGCCGGGTGGGTGCGCGCGAAGCGCGATAGCACGCCGGGCAGAATCCGGGTGCCGGCGTCGTCCGGCGTGCCCAGGCTCACCGAGCCGTCCACGGCAGGGGAGAGGAACCGCGACACCGCCTCCTCGTTGAGCTCCAGCAGCCGCCGGGCATAGCCGAGCAGGGCCTCGCCCTCCGGCGTGAGCCGCGTGCGCCGTGGCTCACGGACGAACACCGCCCGACCCAGCGTCTCCTCCAGGCGCTTGATCTGCATGCTCACCGCCGCCGGCGTGCGGAAGACCTGCCGTGCCGCCCGGGTGAAGCTGCCCGTCTCTGCGATGGCGACGAAGGTGCGCAGCACGTCGTGCTCCAGCAGCGGCAGTGCCCCGGCGGCGGGGCGGGACTCCGGATGGGCGCTCATGGCATTTCCGTTAACAAAAACTGAAAGGCGAATTTATTCCTTTTTGTTTGAGTTAACAATGTCCGCGGCACATGCTCTCCCCAACAGTCACGGAGGCGCCGGACAGGCGCTACCACCGGGGAGGCAAGCGCAATGGCCGTCCACCACGATACGCCGAACACCACCGAATGCGCCCGCCGGGGCGGGTCCGCACCGTCGTCCTCCGCGGGGCTCGCCGGTGCGCTGCGCGATGCCGTGCGGCGCCGTCTCCGGGCGTGGCGGACCCGTCTCGCCCTGAACCGGGTGATGGACATGGATGACCACCTGCTCAGGGACATTGGTGTCACCCGGCAGCACGTGTGCCGTGCCGTGGATCGGGCGGGCCGCCGCGGTCGTGGGCAGGACCTGTGCAGGCGTTGAATATGCGATAGCGAATAATTATCATTTGTTAACGTATCCGTGCGGCCCTGCCTTCGCCCGCGGGGAGGCCTTTGCGGGCGGCTCCGTGTGCAGTGGGGAGCGGCGAAGGGTGGACTTTAAGGGTCCGCCGCTCCGCCGCTCCGCCGGTCCCGCCGCACGTCCACTCCGCCATCCACCAGGGAGCGTGATCATGGTCACCACCCGCGCCACCGTCACCACCGAGAAGCCCGCCGTGAATCTCAAGAAACTCTGCCGACACTTCGGCCACAAGGTCGAGGCCCGCTTCGACGACGAGCGCGGCGAGGTCCATTTCCCCTTCGGCGATATCGAGATGGCGGCGGGCGAGGGCGTGCTGCTCCTCTCCGGCCGGGCTGGCGACGGCGAGTCCCTGGCGCGTCTCGAGCAGGTGGTGGGTGACCACCTGGTGCGCTTTGCCTGGAAGGAGTCGCTGCAGGTCGACTGGCGGCGCGACGCCTGACGTTGGCCGACGGGAGATCTGACCCATGCAGCAGACAGCAGCGGCCGAGCGTATCCACGGTATCCTTGCGATGACGCTGGTTTTCATGGTCGCCCTCGCGGCGACCCCGGTGGCGGACGCGCGCACGGTGGTGACGGCCTACGGAGAGGTCGATATCGATGGTACGCCGCAGCGCGTTGTCACCCTCTACGAGGGCGCACTGGACGCCGCCCTGGCGGTGGATGTCGCGCCGGTGGGTGCGGTCACCACCCGCGGAGGCGATGGAGTCGCGGGCTATATCCAGGATCGCGCCGGGGATGTGGCCATCGTCGGTACGCCCCGGGAGACGAACGTCGAGGCGGTGCTCGCGCAGCGCCCCGACCTGATCCTGGCCTCGCCGCGGCTGCCGCGGGCGCAGTATGAACTGCTCTCCGGTATCGCACCGACGGTGGTCCCGGATGTTCAGGGCTTCCGCGCCGATGCCTGGAAGGACGAGGCGCGGCTCTACGCCCGTGCGCTCGGGCAGACGCCGGCCATGGACGAGGCGATTGCGCGCGTGGAGAACCGCGCTGCGCGGATCGCGTCCGCGGTGACCGGGCGTTACAACGCCGATGACCGCACCGCCTATCTCGTCCGCTGGATGCCGCAGGGGCCCATGGTGATGTCTTCGCGGCTGTTCGCCACCGGGCTGCTCGGCGCTGCCGGTTTCGACGTGGAGACCGCCGGACTGGTCGGCGGGGACCGCCCCCACAGCGACCCCCTCAGCCTGGAGGCGCTGTCGCGCATCGACGGCGACTGGCTCTTCCTCGCCACCCTCAACGCCGACGGCCGCGAGGCCCTGGACGCGGCCCGTACCTCGCCGGCATTCCGGCGGCTCGACGTCGTCCGGCGCGAGCGCGTGGTGCCGGTGGACGGCCAGCTCTGGACCAGCGCCTCCGGGCCGCTCGCCGCAGAGGTGGTGCTGGACGACATCGAGGCGGCGGTCCTGCAGTGACCGCCGCCGGTTCGAACGGAGCCCCCCGGGTGGGGGAGGCGGGGACGCGCATGCGCATGACCGGGCTGACCGCCGCCTGCGCCGCCGTGCTCGCCCTGGCGTGTCTCGCCAGCCTGCTGCTCGGGGCCGGCAGCGTCGACGCCGGCCCGGCGCTGGCCGGGCTGCTCGGTCACGGCAGCGAGGAGGCGCGGTTCGTGGTCTTCGAGCTCCGGGCCCCGCGCACCGTAATCGCCCTGGTGGTGGGGGCGGCCCTCGGCGTCGCCGGGGCGCTGCTGCAGGCGGTGACGCGCAACCCGCTGGCCGAGCCGGGCCTGCTGGGCGTGAGCGCCGGCAGTGCCTTCGCCGTGGCCGTCGCGCTCACCCTGGGGGCGAGCGCGGCGACGTTGCGCAGCACCGTGGCCCAGCTCGGTGCCCTCGGTGGCTGCCTGTGCGCCATCGGCGCCGGGCGGCTGCGCGGCGTCGGGGACGATCCGGTGCGCCTCGTGCTGGCCGGCGCGGCGCTCTCCAGTCTGCTCGCCGCGCTCACGTCCATGCTGCTGCTCGTCGACCAGCGCACCGCCGACGAGATCCGGTTCTGGGTGGTGGGCAGCGTCGCCGGGCGGCGCCTGTCCGACCTCTCCGGCATCCTGCCGTCGCTGGCGGCGGCCGCGCTCATCACCCTCGCCATCGCCCGGCCGCTGGCGGCGCTGGCCCTCGGTGACCGGGTTGCCGCCGGGCTGGGGCACCGGCCGGGGACGGTGCGGCTGCTCGCGGTGATCGCCGTGGCGCTGCTGGTGGGGGCCGCCACCGCGGTGGCCGGGCCAATCGCCTTCGTCGGCCTGGTCGTACCCTTCGCCGCCCGGGCGCTGGCCGGTCCGGATATCCGCCGCACGCTGTGGCTGAGCGTGCCCCTGGGGGCGCTGGTCGTGGTGGCGGCGGACGTCGTCTCGCGTCTGGTGGTTCAGCCCTCGGAGCTGCCCATCGGGGTGCTCACCGCGCTGCTGGGTGCGCCGGTTCTGATCGCCGTGGTGCGTGCCCGGCGGCTGCCGACGCTGTGACCGTGGCGATGTCCGGTGGCGCTGTTTCCCGCTCCCCTGCGCACACTGCGGTGCTGCGCCTGCCCGGCGGGCGCACGCTGCTGGTCCAGCGCCGCACCCAGCGGGCGAACCTGCTGCTCGCGCTCCTGCTCGCCGCGGCAGCGGTGATGGCCCTGTCGCTGGGCAGCACGGTGGTGGCGCCGCACGACGCCGTCACCGCGCTGTTCGGCGGCGGCGATGCGGTCACGCGCTTTCTGATACAGGCGCTGCGCGGGCCGCGGCTGCTTGCGGGTATCCTCACCGGCACCGCCTTCGCGGTGGCGGGCTGCCTGATGCAGACGCTGGCGCACAACCGCCTGGCCACGCCCGGCATCATCGGCATCGACAACGGCGCGACGGCGTTCGCGGTGGCCTCGGTGCTGGGGGTGGGCATCGCCGTCGCGCCGCCGGCCATGGCCCTGGTCGGCGCGGCCACTGCCACGGCGCTGGCCTTCGGCCTTGCGGGTGGCACCGGCACGCGGGGGTACCGCTTCATCGTCGCCGGTATCGCCATAGGTGCCCTATTCGGGGCGGTAACCCAGCTCATGCTCGCCCGCGTGGCGATCGACGCCGCCAACCAGGCCTATCCCTGGACCGTCGGCACCCTCAATGCCCGTTCTGCGGATGCCGTGTGGGTGCTCGGGGCGGGGGTCGCGGTCGGATTGCCGGCGGCCCTGGCACTGGCGCGGACGCTGACGGTGATGCGTCTCTCCGACTTCACCGCCCAGGGGCTGGGCGTGCGCGTGCGAGCCTGCCGCTGGCTCTCCCTGGCCGTGGCCGTGCTGCTCACCGCGCTGGCGGTGGCGGTCGCCGGGCCGGTGGGGCTCGTGGGGCTGGTCGGCCCGGAGATCGCCCGTCACCTGTCCGCGCCGGCGAGCGTGCCGGTGGTCGGTGCCGCGCTGGCCGGCGCGCTGGTGATGGTGCTCGCGGACCTGGCCGGACGGCTGCTGCTCGCGCCCATCGAGATCCCGGTCGGGATCGTCACCGCCGTGGTCGGCGGCCCCTATCTGCTCTGGATCCTGCTGCGTGCATCGAGGATGACCCCGTGAATCGACCCGTGACCGACGGTGACAGCCGCCTGCAGGCCGACCGTCTGGGCCTCGCCTACGGCCGGACCACGATCGTCCGCGAGCTCAGCCTCGCGCTGCCGGACGGTCGGGTCACGGCCATCGTCGGCCCCAACGGCTGCGGCAAGTCCACCCTGCTTGCCGGGCTGGCGCGGCTGCACCCGCCGAGCGGTGGCGGTGTGGTGCTGGACGGCCGGGATATCCGGGACCTGCCGACCCGGGAGGTGGCCCGCCGGATTGCGCTGCTGCCCCAGCACACGGTGGCGCCGGAGGGCCTGACTGTCGCGGAGCTGATCCGTTTCGGCCGTCACCCGCATCAGGGCCTGATGCGGCAGTGGTCGGCGGAGGACGAGCGGGTCCTGGCGGAGTCCCTTGCCGCGGCGGACATCGAGGCCCTGGCCGACCGACCGCTGGACGCGCTCTCCGGCGGTCAGCGCCAGCGTGCCTGGATCGCGATGGCGATCGCCCAGCAGACGCCGCTGCTGCTCCTCGACGAGCCCACCTCCGCCCTGGATCTGGGCCACCAGCTCGAGGTCTTCGAGCTGATCCGGGCGCTGGCGGCGAGCGGCAAGACGGTGGTCATGGTCGTGCACGACCTCGTCAGCGCCTGCCGTTTTGCGGATCACATGGTGGCGATGCTGGACGGTGACGTGGTGGCGGAGGGGCCGCCGGCCGAGGTGGTGACGCCGGCGCTGGTACGCCGGCTCTACGGCATCGAGTGCACCCTGATCGAGGACCCGGTGACGGGCAGCCCCATGCTGGCGAACCCGCGTCGTCCGGCGACTGCCCGGTCATGAGGCACACAACCGATCCAGCCTGAGGCCGGTCTCATCTTGTGGTCCGGCCGTTGCCGTGCGGCAAGGCCGGTCCGTGAGGGCGCGGCACACGCTATCGGTGTGTCGCGCGGGGGTCAGTCGATGCGCTTGTGCCGCCGGTGCCGGTCGTGTCCATCGTCCCAGTCGTTGCGGCCGCCGAAGCCACGACCGTAGCGATCATGGTCCTCCCGGTAGCCGAATTTGTGGCGCAGTCCGGGCGGACCACCGTGGTGGCGAAAGGCCGGTGGCGCGAAGTGGCGGCCACGGTGGTGGTGGCGGTCGCGGTAGCGGTAGCCGTCGTGCCGGTTGAACCAGCCCCGGTAGTCGCCGTAGTAGGGGGCCGGGTCACGGTAGCCGAAGTGGATGGTGACACCGCTCTCGACGTACTCGCGGGCGTCCGCCCGGGGGCTGGCGACGGCGGCGCCGATGCCCAGGGCGGCGGCCGCGGCGATGAGGGTGAGTGTACGCACGCGCATGACGGTACTCCTTCCGGTGGTAGAGCCGGATGCCGGGTTTCGGTACCTACCGTTATGCCCCCGCGTGCCTGAACCCGGGCTGAACGGCACGGTCGCCGTGTGCCGGGCCGACGGACGGTCGCCGCGTCAGTGGCCGGCCTCGCCCGTCGCCATGGTGGGGCGCTTCATGAGCAGCATGACGGGGACGGCGCAGAGGTAGATCATCCCCAGCCACAGGAAGATGTCGTTGAAGGCCATGGTCTGTGCCTCGACGCCGATGCGTCGTGCCAGATTGGCGATGGCGCCCGCCCGCGGATCCGCGACGGCGCCGGTGAGCTGCTGGGTCTGGGCCTGGAGCTCGTGCACGACGGCGGCGCGGCCGGTGTCGATCGCGGGGATGATCTGGCTCCAGTGGAAGTCGAAGCGTACGTCGCGGATGGTGTCCATCATCGCCAGGCCGAAGGCCCCGCCCAGATTGCGCAGCACGTTGAACAGTCCGCTGGCGTTGCCCACCTCGTGGGGCGGCAGGGTGCCCAGGGCGATGCGGGTGATGGGGATCATGCACAGTACCATGCCGGCGCCGCGGATCACCTGGGGCCAGAAGAATAGCTCGTAACCGGCCTCGCTGGTCATGTGGGCGTTCATGACGGTGCCGGTACCCACCAGCGTCAGCCCGATGGCGAGGAGGATGCGTGGGTCGATGTGATCGGAGGCGCGTCCGGCGATCGGGGCGCACACGAACATCGCCGCGCCGGTGACGAACATGATCTCGCCGATCTGCAGGGCGTTGTACTGGCGCACGATGCCGAAGAACAGCGGCATCAGGTAGGTCAGGCCGTACAGGGCGATCCCCAGGCAGAACCCGAGCGCTGCGCCGATGGCGAAGTTGCGGTTGCGGAAGGCGTGCAGGTCGACGATCGGGTGATCAGTGCGGAACATCCGCACGAAGAACGCCACGCCCGCCACCGCGCACAGCACGCTCATGTCCCGGATCAGCGCGCTGGCGAACCAGTCGTCGCCGGGACCTTCCTCGAGGATGTATTCGAGGGTCCCGAGGAAGACCGCCATGAACACCAGCCCCGGGACGTCCAGGCGCCTGAGCAGGGAACGGTTGCCGTGGTCCAGGGCGAGGGTGTTCCAGATCGCGAGGCTGACGAGGATGCCGGGCAGCACGTTCACCAGGAACAGCCAGTGGTAGCTCATCGTCTGGGTGATGTAGCCGCCGATGGTGGGGCCGATGGACGGCGCCATGGTCGCCACCAGCCCCATCACCGCCTGCACGCTGCCCATCACCCTACGGGGAAAGATCGAGAAGCTGATGGCATAGGCGATGGGGATCATGGCCCCGCCGAGGAAGCCCTGCACGGCCCGCAGGGTGATGAGCGTGCCCACCGAGCTCGCCATCGCGCAGCCCAGGCTCGCCAGGGTGAATCCCCCGCAGGAGACGACGAACGCGACCCGGGTGGAGAGGATGCGCGTGAGCATCCCCGACAGGGGGATCATCACGACCTCCGCGATCAGGTATGCCGTCTGCACCCAGGAGATCTGGTCCTCGGTGGCGGACACGCCGGCCTGGATCTCGTTGAGCGAGCTCGCCACGATCTGGATGTCCAGGATCGCCATGAACATCCCGAACACCGCGGCCACGAACCCCAGTCGCTGGGACCAGGGCGGCATGTCGGTGACGTGGGTCACGGCCGCCCGCCGTCGCGGTTGTCGTCCGGGCCGCTACGCTCGCCCTGATCCGCGTCGGCGAGGGGGTTGCGATCCTGATTGCGATAGACCCGGCCCTCGCCGGTCTCGCGGGTGTCCACCTCCGGGACCACCGACAGCCCCGGGCGCAGCAGTGCGAGGCGTTCCGGCGGCTCGGTCACGCGGATGCGCACCGGCACCTTCTGTACGATCTTGTTGAAGTTGCCGGTGGCGTTGTCCTGGGGCAGCAGGCTGAACTGCGCGCCGGTGGCCGGGGAGAGGCTCGCCACGCGGCCCTTGAATACCCGGTCCGGGTAGGCGTCGACGTGGATATCAACCGGTTGGCCGATCTCCATGCGCGCGATCTGCTGTCTCCTTGAAGTTGGCCACCACGTAGACCTCCGGCAGCGGCACCACGTGCAGCAGGGTGCGCGCGGGCTGGGCCATGGAGCCGGCCTCGACGGTGACGTCGCCGACCACGCCCGCGGCCGGTGCGACGATCCGCGTCTTGTCGAGCTGATGGCGGGCGTAGGCGAGGGCGGCCTCGGCGTCCGCCACCGCGGCACTGGCCTGGTCCCGCTGCGCCTTGAGCACTGGCAACTGACGCTTCTCGGCGGTCAGCGTCGCCCTGGCGGCCTGTCCCTCCGAACGGGCGACCCGGTAGGCGGCCTGGGCGTTGTCGAGCTCCTGGCGCGAGCTGTAGGAGCGTTTCTCCAGGCTCTTGGCGCGCTGGAGGTCGAGCCGGCTGCGCTCGGTCTCCGCCTTCGCCGAGTCGACCCGCGCGGCCGCCTGCTCGATGCGTGCCTGCTGGAGGGTGATCTGGCGCTCCGTGGCCTGGAGGTTGGCGCGGGCCTGTCGCAGCTGCGCGGCAGCCCGGTCCCGCTGGGTGGTGAGGTCCTTGTCCTCGAGCCGGACCAGGAGCTGGCCCTTGTCGACGACCTGGTTCTCGGCGACCGGCACATCGACCACGCGGGCGTTGATCTCGGGCTGGATGGCGACGCTGTCGGCGGCGACCTGGGCGTTGTCTGTCTCCTCGATGAAGCGCCCGACCCGGTACCACTCTATGCCGTAGACCACACCGGCGGCGATCACCGCGGCCAGCACGACGCCGAACACCACCAGTTTGATACCCCTCACGGCATGCACCTCGACGGAACGTTGGACAATGGAGAACGTGAAGACGTGAAATCGTAACGTAGATTACGTTTCTATCAAGTGTTAGTTTTCGCGGCATGACCGTGACGGCCGAACAGGTGAGCGATGGCTGACAGCGAGACGCCGGGGTGCACGCCCGCGACCCGGCGTGGCCGTGAGCGCGCGGCGCGCATCCTCGATGCCGCTGCCGGGGTGTTCCTGGAGCGCGGTTTCGAGGCGGCGACCATGAGCGAGATCGGCCGGCGGGCCGGCGGGTCCATGCAGACGCTCTACCGCCTTTTCGGCAGCAAGGAGGCGCTGTTCCGGGCGATCATGGAGCGCAAGGCCGGCAGCGTGTACGCGCCGCTGGAGGACGAGTCGATCTTCGAGCAGCCGCCGGAGCGCGCGCTCTTCGAGCTGGGCATGCGGCTCAACCGCCTGCTCCTCGACCCGGATACCCTCCGTACCCACCGCGCGATGATCATCGAGTCCCATCGCAACGCCAACCTGAGGCAGATCTTCTACGAGACGGGCCCGGGCCGGGCGCGCGCGGCGCTCGCCCGCTATTTCCGCGTCGAGTGCGAGCGCGGTCACCTGCGCCTGGACGACCCGGATGCCGCCGCGCGGCAGTTCCTGGACTTCGTCAAGGGCGCGCACTACCTGGAGGCGGTGCTCGGCCAGCCGGTCACGGCCACGGAGGCGGAGATCGAGCGCTGCGTGGACGAGGCGGTGCGGATCTTTCTCGACGGGGCGCGGGGCGTGGCACCGGATCAGCCGCCGCGCTGATCCGTCCAGTGCGGATAGTCGCTGCGCAGCTTGCGCAGGTCGAAGTGGCGCTCCACCCAGTCGATCAGACGGGGCGTCAGATCGAGGTCGCGGGATTCCTCCGGGGCTGAGAGGTCGAACGTCCGCCGGGCACCGTCCGGGGCGGCGAGGGTGAGCCGGCGGGGCAGGTCGACGACGACCAG